>CAZOMH010000061.1:0-12069 GCA_964580415.1 uncultured Nitrospirales bacterium | reverse complement strand
GGAGGATGTTTCCATTTTTCTGCGGCTTGCGCGCAGTGAACGTTCCGGGATAGACAGCCTCCGGGAGATCAAAGTTGCCGGTGCGCAGGGCAACATGGTTTCGCTGGGGCAGCTTGTGAAGATTGAGGAGGCGGTGCAGGACAAGAGCATTTACCACAAGAACCTGATGCCGGTGGTGTACGTCACCGGTGATGCCGGCGGCAAGGGTGAAAGTCCGGTGTATGTAATCTTTGGCCTGCAGCGGAAACTGGCGGCCATGAAGGCGCCCAACGGCGCGGCTATTGCACAATATTCAACCAGGCAACCCTTCTCCTCGACGGACTACGCGGTGAAATGGGACGGCGAGTGGTATGTAACCTATGAAGTGTTTCGCGATATGGGCATCGCCTTCGCGGCCGTGCTGGTGCTGATATTCATCCTTGTTGTGGGCTGGTTCCAGTCGATGAAGACGCCCTTTGTGATTATGGCGGCGATCCCGTTCTCGCTGGTGGGGATTCTGCCCGCGCACTGGCTTATGGGCGCCTTTTTCACGGCGACCTCCATGATAGGTTTCATTGCGGGCGCGGGCATCGTGGTGCGCAACTCGATTATCCTGGTGGATTTTATCGAACTGCGGCTGGCAGAGGGCATGCCGCTTGCCGAGGCTGTGGTGGATGCGGGGGCGGTGCGATTCCGGCCGATGCTGCTGACCGCGGCGGCGGTGATTGTCGGCTCTTCCGTGATCCTGTTTGACCCGATCTTCCAGGGACTGGCCATATCGCTGATGGCGGGCGAGATAGCCTCCCTCCTGCTGTCCCGCATGGCTGTGCCTGTTCTGTACTATCTGTCGCGCAGGCGGGAACTTTCTCCAAAGAGCTGAACGGGACAAATCCGCCGCCGCCTTGCAGGGCGTCCTCAGCCTTTGACCGACATGCCCTGCATGCGCAGCCGGAGGTCCTTGGCGCTCGTGGCGTTTTGAAGGGCGATTTCAGACGTGATTACTTTGGCTTTCCAAAGGTCGTAAAGCGCCTGGTCGAAACTCTGCATGCCCCACTGCTCTTTGCTGTCCTCGATGATGCCCAGGATTTCCTTGAACGACTTGCCCTGGTCGATGAAGTCGCGGATGGTCCGCGTTCCGACCAGCATTTCGCACGCAACGATGCGGCCCTCGACGCCCGCCATAGGCAGGATGCGCTGGGAGCATATGCCGCGCAGCACGCTGGCGAGCTGCTTGCGGATCTGTATCTGCTGGTGCGGTTCAAAGAACTCCATAATGCGGTTGAGTGTTTCGACGGCATCGACGGTGTGCAGCGTGGAGAACACCAGGTGCCCTGTTTCCGCGGAGGAGAGCGAGGTGCGGACCGTTTCCGTGTCGCGCATCTCGCCGATGAGGATCACGTCGGGGTCCTGCCGCAGCGCGCCGCGCAGCGCGTTGGCGAAGGAGAGGGTGTCATGCCCCACCTCGCGCTGGGTGACAATACCCGCCTTGTCCGCATGGATGAATTCCAGGGGGTCTTCAATGGTGATAATGTGGTCCGGGCGGTTGATGTTGATCTCCTCGATCATGGCGGCGAGGGAGGTGGACTTGCCGCTTCCGGTGGGCCCGGTGAACAGCACAAGCCCGTTCTTCAGGTAGCACATCTTCTTGAGGACTGCCGGAAGGTGAAGTTCCTCAAGGCTGCGGATGATGAGCGGTATGAGCCGCAGCACAATGCGGGGCCTGCTGTCATCGACGCAGGCGTTCACGCGGAAGCGGGCGATGTTTTCGTACATGTACGAGGTGTCGAGTTCAAGAAGCTTGTCGTACTTGGCGAGATCGCGCGGCTCGACAATCTCCTCCAGCAGGGCGCGTGCGGTGTCGATGGTTACCGTGGGCATATGCCCCAGGCGAAGCAGGGCACCGTCCACACGCAGTATGGGCGGATTGTCAATCTTGATATGAATGTCGGAGGCGCGCCGTTCGACCGCCTCCTTCATGATGTCATGAATCGAAATCATCGGCACCCTCCGGTGAAAAGACCAACCCGCCCGGAAAACCCTGCATCTTACAAGACGGCGCAGTTTGCCCGGTCTTTGTAAAGATACCACATGCGCGGCTTCCGGGTCACGGCCGGGGCTGCCAAAATTAAGAACGCCCCGAAGCGGAACGCTTCGGGGCGAAAAACCGGCCGATGGGTTACTGGTTTGGATACACGTCCGGGACCACGCGCACCGGGGTGGTGAACGTGTAATCGACATCGGTGAGCGTGGGATCGGGACCGGTGTAGGTCAGTTCAACAAAGAACCCAAGCCATCCCGCGCCCGCAGCGGGCACGTCCACCTCGCCGACGAACACCTGGTTCGGCGCCGTGGGATCGCAGGTGCAGTCGGTGGGATCGGCGGCGGCGCAGTCGGTCTCGCACTGGGATTCCAGTTTTGTGCTGGTCCACACGGCACCCAGGGTCTCGAGCCGGAAGTCGCGGTACGCGGTGTTCACGGCCTTCCAAAGCTTGACGCCCACAGGCGGAGTGGCGCTGGTAACCACTATCCTCGCCTTGCCCTTTTGCGCGTCATCCTCGTACTTCCACGAGTACTTTGGAATGGTGACGTTGTCCGATGAGATGCTGTTGGTGTTGCGGATGTGGGCCAGATAGAACGCCTCAATGGTGGACAGCGTGCTGTGGTCGAAGGCAAGGCCCGCGGTCAGACTGTGGTCCGTGTTGGGCGCATAATGCACGTAATTGTCGCCCAGCATTTGATCGAGATAGAACTTGGACGAATCGGGCAGGAAGAACTGGTCGCCCGTCGAGTTGGAGATCAGCTTGGGCATGGTGAGTATGTTGCGGTAGGTGAGGGGGTCAACGATGCGCAGCAGCGACCGCGATTCGGCGGTGCCGAAGCGCTGGAAGACGTTCATCTTCACGTAGTCCTGCACCGCGGAGGAATAGCCGTGGTATATCTTGTTGACCGGATCGTCATAGGCGTAACTGCTGTAGGCGTTCAACTGGTGCGACATCTGTTTTTCCATGCTGAGCACGTCAATGACTATTGGAACGATGGCAGTGACGCGCGGGTCGGCCGCGGCGGTAAGCCACGTGGTCCATCCGCGTTTGGAGGCGCCAACCACAACGAACTTGTCAACGGTGTGGGTGCCGCTGGGCTTGGTCGCCATGTAGTTCTGAATGGTGTCCATGCCGCGCACGGCGGAGCGTGTCATCGGCAGCAGCAGCGGCCACGTCATGTCCGTGACGCCCTTCTCGAAGGAGTCCATGTACTTGCTGTAGCTGTACGCGATAATCGCGTCCTCGGTACGGGAGACGCCCTCTTCAAGGAACACCAGCGGCTCGTTGGGAACGGCCTGCATAAGGGCCACGATGCTTCCGGAGTTCTTGGCGAAGGGTATGAGCAGCGACGCCTCGTCCTCGGAGGGTTCCGAACCGGTGCTTCCGCCGGACACGAGCAGCATGCCGGTCTGTGAAGTGACATTGGCCGGTTCGACCATGGTCAGGAAGTGACGCCAGGTGGGCTGATCGACTTCCTGGTCGCCGCGCCACACGCCGGATGTCATTTCCAGGACATACACGGTGACACCCTGTGCGGGCACGGGGAGTGTGTTGCGCACCTTGAAAGAGTAACTGGGATCGCAGGCGTTCACATACTCGCTCAGCACCGCGGCTTCCGGAATGTCCAGAATGGATTCGGACTTTGCAGTCAGGCTGAAGGTGTTGAAAGTGGTCAGGCTCAGATTTGACACAATTACGAGCAGCGACTCGCCGCATTCCTTGCTGGCGTTGCGGAGATTATGAACCGTCAAGGTGTCGTTTATACCGTCGGCGTCGGCGTCGGAAACTTCATAGTCGCCGTAGGTGCCGGCCGGATTGGCCAATTCCACGCCGTCCGAACCGACACGGTACACCTTGACAGCCATGGTGTTGCCGTCGTCATCGGCGGTCCAGTCGGCCGCGTTGAACGTGAGAACCACTTCGGTGCTCATCGCGGCGGTCTGAAGCAGGACGGCCCGGGTGGAAAGCGGCGGAACGCTTGCCATGGCCGGATAGGTGCCGGAATTGACGGTGATTTCGCTCGTGGGCGATTCCAATTCCGCGTTTGCAACGGCGCCGTCACTGAAACGGTCTGAATTGAAGGTGTACGGGGTGCGCTTGTTGTCGGCGTCGCGAAGGATTGCGACATGACTGTTCTCGTAGGCGCGGTCCCGGGCGAAGTCCCAGTAATAGGAGGGCAGTTTGCTGTCAAGCACCTTGTTCATGACCTGATAGCTGACTCCGAAGGCCTCCGCGAAGGAGAGGTCGGCACCGCCGTTGGGCAGGTCATCCAGGGCAATTCTCATGCCTTCAAGCGAACCGCCGATGAGGGTCAGCGGATCGGTGTACTGGTCGGGGTCGTTGGCAAGGTAGAGATAGAATTCCTGGCCCGAATGGGCATAGGCGGGAACAACAGGGCTGTAGGGATAAAGGAGCGGCAGGGAAAGCACCGCGAATTCGCCCTGCTCCAGGCTTCGCGCGAGGCGGCTGTCCGCCTTCTGGCCGAGATAGGTCGGACCGCCCTTTTCCAGGCCGGCCAGGAAATCGACGGGCAGCACATTGCCTGCGCTGTCGGTGTCGGCGGGCGCGGGAAGTCCCAACGATGTGTCGCCGGTGGTCGTGATACTCGGGAAATTGTAGGCGTTGGACACGGAAGTAAAGAGGCCCTCCACAAAGGCGGTGTTTACGCTGAACACCTGGGCAATGTCGGTGTTTGTCTTGCCGCCGTCGGCATAGGCCGCCGCGTTGTGTGTGCTGATCGCCAGAAGCTGGCCGGGATCAACCACAAGCTGGCCGAAAAAGTCGTCGCGGTAGACGAGCGAGGAGAAACTGTTATAGTCGGAAGGATAGGTGGCCTGCATATTGTGCGCGATGAGCGAATAAGCCCCGTCTTCCTCAATGAGCGCCGGGTGGCGAACGTCACCTACGGCCAGTTCGTCGTGGACGGTCTGGACGCCGATCAGCAGTCCCACACCGGTTTCGGACAATTGTTCGTCCGTGAAATCGCGCTTGCCGAAAGAGAACTCATTGTTGATGTCTCCAAGGCGCAGGGCGGTGAGCTGGCGCACCAGTTCCACGCTGGCGCTCACTTTCCATGTCGCGGGCCACGTGTGAAGCGCGTCCGGAGCCTCCTTGATGTTCTTTGCATAATCGCTGGCGCGGAAAGTTGTGCTTTCGGGGCGGTAGATGACCGTGAACAGGGCGCGGGACGGCAGGCGCATAACCTTTGCCACGGCGGTTTCCGAGTCGAATGTGGCCGGTATGGGCAGTGTCCTGCCGCTGTCGAACTGGGCCAGCAGGAAAATTTGGCCGGACTGGGTGGCGCTTGGCGTGAAACCGCCGGAGAGAAGGGGCACCCGAACCGTTGTGGGCAGCACTTTTCCGTCGGTGCCGGTGGTGTAGAGGTCTGTGGTGGTGTTGTTGTGGCTGATCACATAGGTGCGCGAAATACGAACCGTGTTTTCCGTTGCGGGAAGGGACACGTCCTGACTGTTTTCACTGACACCAAAGGCCGTTTCGGACTTGAGCACCCCGGCGGGCACCGTGATGGTGACGTTGTCGGCGGTTACCGAACCGCCCGCCGCGTCAAGGGAACCGAACGTGGTCGGGTCGGTGACTTGGATTAGTTTTTCGGAGGTTCGGGTAAAATTACCCTGCGAAGAGGTGATGGTCAGGCTGACCGTAAACGTCCCTGCAAAAGTGTATGTCTTTTGCGGATTGCGCTTTGTGCTGCGCGTCCCGTCGCCAAATTCCCAAGCCCACGCCCGAATGGGCGTGTCTCCCGGTTGCGACTGGTCGGTAAACTGGACATTGAATGGCACGGTGCCGTCCAGTGCGGATGCCTTGAAATTCGGCACCGGATTTGAGGATGTCTTCGCGGGGCACCCCGCCAGAACAACACAACCCAGTACCAACCCGATCAACGACGTTTTCAGGAAGACGCGTGGCATGAGAGCAAAGCCCTTTCTTCGCGTTCGACGCGTGCCCGACCCGCCGGGGCATTCCCCTTGTCGGACACGGCGATACCTATGGATGCTCTAAATATACAGGTACACCGTTGCTATTGTGTGCTAAGTGGCCGAAAAAGTCAACTATTTACCTCGCGCGCTTCGGAAGTTTCAACAGGCGGTGTATCCGGCACCGCGGAAGCAGTGGCGGAAGTGCCTGCCTGAAGCGCGGAAACGCGTTCCGAAAGGGTCATCATGCTGGCGTCGAGAAGTCCCGTATCCGCCGCATCGAGCTTTGCGAAAAGGGGCAAAAATGCCTTGTCGCGACGGAAAAGAGACGGGTCTTGTCCCTGTTCCCGCATCGCGGCAACCACGTCCCGAACCCTTATTTGTTCCGGTGCGCGGGCGGGCTGCCATCCCGCCGGTTCGGCGCAGGCGGTGGTAAGTCGCGCCGAAGTGAGGCGGTCCAACGTTTCCAGCAGGAGTCGCGTGGGCACATTCCACCCCTCCGCAGCCTCCTGCACCTTCATGGGGGGGCCTCCCGCCGTGAAACGGCGGCAGATTTCAAGCATCGTGCGCACGGCCACGGCTTCCCGGTAGGCATAAGGTGCTTCGCCGGAGAGGCGTTCAATGGCGAAGGTCTTCTCATTTTGATAGGCATACGCGACGACGGCACCGAACAGGAGAATGAGCCAGCTTGTGTATATCCACATCAGGAACAGGGGAAACAGTGCGAAGGTCGAGAAAAACAGCGCATACCGGGCCAAACCAAACTGGAATTTTATATACCCCCACGACATGCCTGCCCAGAGTGTGCCCGCCACGAGTCCTCCCACCAAAGCGTAGCGGAATTTTACCCGAGTATTGGGGACAATCCAATAAATAAGGCAAAAAGCCGAAGCGATGATAAGGAACTGGCTGCTGCGCAGCAGAATGGCGAAGGGCCCAAGCAATTCGGTCAGCCGGGTGCTTTCCAGTGCGGCCGTGACGCCGAGCACGGCGGCTGCGGCAAACGGCAGCAGCACGGTTACCAGAAGGTAGTCGCTCACTGCGCGGACCACGCCCCGGGTGCGCCGCACCCCCCAAATGCGGTTGAACGCCTGCTCGACATTACGCATGAACCCAAACACCGTGCTCAGTACGAAAAGGAGTCCGGTAATGCCCAGCGCCTTGGGTTTGGTGGCGCTTTCCTCCGCCAGCCGAACCAGCAACCGCACGGGATTTTCGTAATGCGGCGTGGTCCCGTCCCTTTGCGGTTCAAAAGTGGGAAACACCCAGGCGATGAGGCGCTGTTTTAAAGCCTCGTCGTTGGGAGGGGGCGATTTTTCATCTTCACCTTCGGGCTGCGCGGCTTCTTTGTGGTCGGGCACCGGGACCATTTCGAGTTGGCGGAGGGTGCCCACCAATTGGGTTAACTGCGCGTCGGCCGCGTCGTAGACCTGATCGCCCAGATTAAAGGTCTGGATGAAATAGAACATGAATGCCATGAAGGGAACGAGGAAAATGAGCGTGGCAAAAGCCAGTGCGGCAGCGCGCACTACCAGCGTTTCCTCCCCCACGCTGCGGGCCAAGAGAATCACCGCGCGTATTTGCTGAATAATGAAGCCGTGCGGCACTTCTTCGCCGGGCCGGCCGATGCGCCATACATCGTAGGCCGCGAAACGCCGGCCGCGGTTCAGGGATTCGCGCATGCGCGCGATGGCTATTTTCACTTTTCCGCCCATGAAACCATGCTACCCCTTATACGGCATGCAACGCAATTGCTTTCCGAAATTCCCCGCCATGTTACAATCGACGGAGTGGACGAGGCAACACCGGGGTAAAACGATGGAAAACGGCGGAAAGACATCACGGTTGGCGGAACTGGTGGACCGGTGCTCCCATCCGGCCGATCCGGCGCTGGCGAGACCCGCCCGGGAAGGCGCTGTGCGGTGCATGGCCTGCGGCCACCGCTGTCTCGTCCGGCCCGGCAGGCGGGGTGTGTGCCGTGTGCGGTTTAACCGGCAGGGCACGCTGCTGGTGCCATGGGGGTATGTGGCGGGACTTCAGATTGACCCTATTGAGAAGAAACCCTTCTACCACGCCGTGCCCGGCGGTCGGGCGCTGTCCTTCGGCATGCTTGGCTGCAGCCTGCACTGCGCCTTCTGCCAGAACTGGTTCTCCAGCCAGACGCTTCGCGATGATGACTCGTCGGCCCTGCCGACGGAATGCGACGCGGTGACGATGGTGGACGAGGCGGTCCGCCACAAGGTGGACGCCGTCATCAGCACCTACAACGAACCGCTTATCACCGCAGAGTGGTCTCATGAGATGTTTTCGGAGGCCAAGAAACACGGCATCCTCTGCGGCTTTGTCAGCAACGGTTTTGCCTCCCCCGAGGTGATCGAGTTCCTGCGGCCCGTCACCGACCTGTTCAAGATTGACCTTAAGTGTTTCAACGATACCGCGTACCGGACTCTTGGATGCAGGCTCGCGCCGGTTTTGGAATCCATTCAGCAGGCGGTCGAACTCGGTTACTGGGTGGAAGTGGTGACCCTTCTTATACCGGGTTTTAACGACGACGAAGCCGAACTGCGGGCACTGGCCCGGTTCCTTGCGGGCGTCTCCCCCCACCTGCCCTGGCACGTGACCGCGTTTCATCCCCAATACAAAATGTCCGGGCAGCGCCGCACAACACCGGAAGACCTGTGCAGGGCCTGGCAGACAGGCCGTGACGCGGGACTGCATTATGTGTACGCCGGAAATCTCCCCGGCAAAGTGGGAACGTTGGAAGACACGGTTTGTCCCGGTTGCGGGAAAGTTCTGATAGAGCGCATCGGCTTTCAGGTACGGTGCAACAGCGTCCGCAACGGTGCCTGTCCCGGTTGCGGGACCGTGATCGCGGGCTGCTGGACGCCGTCGCCGGCGGCTGAAACATCACTCAAGGTGCTTGGGACCTGATCCCACCCGGCGCGCGAGATTGCGCCGCCGTTCCTCCATGATTCGTGCCGCCATGCGTTCCACCTGCAAACGCAGCCAGCGGTCCGTCTGGCCGCCCTCGGAGTAATCGGCCGGGCCGTAGGCGTCCACGCGCGCCGATTCGGCCAAGTCCACCACCTGCCCGAACTGGCCCGGCGAAGCGGGGTCATACACGGCGTAGGCCAGCCCTCCGTGTTTGCGGATGACCGAGAAACTGGGGATATCGCTGGGACCGTCGGCCACATAGATCATATTGCGCACCGGCACGCGGCGCTCCTCCTCCGGGATCATGTCGTTGACCGAAATGCCCGCGTGGCGGTTCACTCCCTTGTTGATTTCGAATATGGCCCGTGTCTTGGTCGTATTGTCCAAAATGGCGGCGATCTGGCTAATCTCCCCCGCTCG
The DNA here is from genome assembly GCA_964580415.1 of uncultured Nitrospirales bacterium. Lineage (GTDB taxonomy): Bacteria > Hydrogenedentota > Hydrogenedentia > Hydrogenedentales > CAITNO01 > CAITNO01. The sequence continues at coordinate 2,759 of CAZOMH010000061.1, read as the reverse complement.
CGGTGTCGTATCCGGGTCAAACCCCGGGCCTGCTGGCGTCTCGATGAATTCCGACCCCCAGATGCCGCTGAGTCGGCCGGCAATGGACGAACCACGGACCATCTCGGCCAGTCCGGTGCTCACCACGTAATGTTCCAGCCGCAGGTCCCCTTCGAGAAAGGGCGGTTCCTGGAGGGTGGCCTCAAGCCGGTCGAAGAGCCCCATGATACCGGGAAACAGCGGAATGCGCGCGCCCAGTTTGCGCAGTTTGGCATTGGTCAGTCCGGGCATGCGCCCCGAATGCACATAGGTCAGCAGGTGCCCAAGATAGCAGGTATCCGGTTGCACGGTAATACCCGCCCGCGCGTACCAGGCGGGCAGTGCATTTACCTCGGCCCAAAACGCCTTCTGGTCCAGGCTGTACTCCTCGAAGAGCGGCGTCTGCATGTACTGCGGCGACAGCGTCTTGTCAAAGTCCCAGATGATGGCGATGACATTCTGTAAGAACAAGCCCTTGTCCATGGCAAAATCTCCAACGCAGAGTATAGCCCAAGGCAGGGCGGCGTTTGGAACAAAGTGAATAGTGGTGCCTTCTTCGCCACCGGCCGGACGGACTGGCTGGTTCAGACAGGCTTGCCTACCGCACGGTAGGAAAACAAATCTAATGCAACGATTCGCGGGAATATGGCATGATATAGACGATTAACTGTCGGGAGACGCGAATTTTATGAGACTCACGGTGTTGGTGATCATTGGGTTGGCAGCGGGCGGTTTTGCCATGGCGCAGGACACGGCCCCCGCCGCTCCTGCGGCGGTTGCGGCTCCGGCTGCCGCCGCATCGGCACCGGAAGCGGTACCCGCCGCTCCCGCGTCCGCTGAAAAGCCCGCTGTGCCGCCATCGGCCGAGCTTGCCCCTGCCCCTGCCCCGGTCGAGACGCCCGTTCCCGCAACGCCCGCTCCGGCGGAAACACCCGCTGCCGCCGCCGCCACCGCCGCGCCGGCGGAGGCGGCCGGTCCGTTGGGGCTGCTGGTCAGCACGGAACAGTTGGCGAAAACAACGGACGCATTGATTGTCGATGTGCGCGAGCCCGCGTTGTTCGTGCAGGGGCATATTTCCGCCGCGGTTAATCTTCCCCAAAAACAATTGTCCGAAGAGCGCGACGGTGTGGTGAACCGGCTGAAGCCCATTGACCAAGTGTTGCCGCTGCTTGCCGAGCGGGGCATTGCTCCCGCCAGGACCGTCGTTGTCTACGGCGGAAACACCAAGCCCTTCGATGTGGCCGAGGCGGCGCGGCTGTTCTGGGTGTTGGAATACCTCTCTTTTCCGCGCGTCCATGTGCTCGACGGTGGATTGAAGAAATGGACGGCGGAAGGCCGTCCCGTGGAAACCGGACAGGGTGCGCCTCCTTCCGTTCCGGTGGACCAGGTGAAGGTCCGTGTTCGTCCGGAGGTCATCGCGACGACGGACCAAGTGCTTGACCTGCTGCGGTTTCACGGGGGGGCGCTGGTGGACACCCGGTCGTTGGCGTTCTTTGAAGGCACCGAAAAGGCCCCGTATGTTTCCCGTGCCGGGCACATACCGGGTGCCGAAAGCCATCCTTCCGAAGTCCTGCTTGAAGGGGACGCTCTCACGTTCAAGTCTTCCGCGGCGCTGGGTGAGGCGCTCAAAGTCGGCGGTGACAAGCCCCCCAAGAAGATCGTCACCTATTGCAATTCCGGTGTTGGCGCGGCCCTGAGCTATTTTGGATACCGGCTGCTGGGCAACGAAAACGTGTCGCTGTATGACGGCTCCATGGCGGAATGGAGCCTGAATCCCGGTCTGAACGTCGAGACCAACGCGTCACCGGCAAGCGCTCCTGCTGCTGCGGCCCCGGCCGCTGCGCCGGCCGCACCGGCGGCTGAGGCACCGGCGGCACCGGCGGCACCGGCCGCGCCTGCCGCCCCTGCGGCGGCGCCGACACCCGCACCCGCGACCGCGCCTGCGTCCTGATACAAGTCCCGGGCCGTACTGCGTGCCCTGTCCCGCTACTGCTGAATCGTCTGGTCTTTGTACTGCAATTCGTAGAGGGTGCGGTAGAGGCCGTTGTGCGCGAGCAATTCCTGATGGGTGCCTGATTCGCGGATTTCACCGTGGTGGAACACGACAATGCGGTCCGCATGCTGCACGGTGGACAGGCGGTGGGCGATGACGATGCTGGTCCGTCCTTCCAACAGTTTCGCGATGGCGTCCTGAATCAAATGTTCCGTTTCCGTGTCGATATTCGCCGTGGCCTCGTCGAGCACCAGTATTCCCGGGTCATGCGCGAGGGTGCGGGCAAAGGCGACCAGTTGGCGCTGTCCCGTGGAGAGATTGCAGCCCCTCTCCCCCACGCGGTAACTGTAGCCGCCGGGCAGGCGGTCAATGAAGTGCGCCGCGTTCACATGGCGGGCGCAGGCCTCGACTTGTTCCCGCGAGATGCCGGGATTGCCGAGACGGATATTTTCCTCTATGGTGTCGGAGAAGAGGAACACATCCTGCAGGACGACGCCGATGTTGCGCCGCATGGGTATGAGGTCATAGTCGCGCACGTCGGTTCCGTCAATGCGCAGATGGCCGCGCTGGATGTCGTAGAAGCGGCTCAGCAGATGGATGAGCGTGCTTTTGCCCGCGCCGGTATGTCCCACGATGGCGACCCGCTCGCCGGGTTTTATGTCGAGGCAGATGTCCCTGAGTACCCAGCGGGGTTCCGCGCCTTCCTTGATTGTGCCCGGGTAGGCGAACCACACATGGTCAAGCCGCA
>CAZOMH010000060.1:0-12104 GCA_964580415.1 uncultured Nitrospirales bacterium | reverse complement strand
TGATGATCGAGGGCGGCGCCATCGACTGGGCCGGGCACAAGCAGGCCTACGGCCGCATGGTGGAGGAGGTGATCGATTTTAACGGGGCCATCGCGGCGGTGATCGACTGGGTCAACCGGGAGGGCGGTTGGGACGACACGCTGCTCATCGTTACCGCGGACCATGAAACGGGCCGGCTCTCCGGCCCCGAAGGCGCGCGGGAGGTGGAAAATGCCGGCAAGGGCGTGCTGCCCAAGGGCGGTTACAGGAGCAAAAGCCACACCAACAGCCTTGTGCCGCTGTTCGCGCGCGGACAAGGCACGGATGTTCTGAAGAAATACGCGGATGAACAGGACCCCGTGCGCGGCGCCTATCTCGACAACACGGAAATCGCGAAGGCCATCCGGGACCTGTGGAACTGAGCGGCGCTCCGACAGCCTGCGCATTCGGCCCGCATGCGTCCAAGCCCAATGCGGGGCCGATCCGTACCGCGTTTCAGGAGATGGGCCGTCAGGGGCCGGGTGTGCCATAATCGGGGCAAGAACATACCGGAGTGTTCCCGCCTGCGGGGAAAGGACGATGCGGATTTCATGAACTTCATGGACGGAATGGACAGCACGCAATTCGGGCGGCGCGAAAACGCACTGCCCGGCAATGACGCCCATGAAAGTCTTGAGATTCCCGTTGCCGCACCACCGCCCGTGACGCTTCCCGGCGCGGAACAACCCGTTTCGTCCGCGCCGAAGGGGCGCGGCTTCTTCAGAAAACTGGAGAACACGCCGTCATCCATTGCGGGCGCGGTGGTGAAAGGCACGGCCAGCCTCGCCGCACTGGCGGCGCTGCTGGCGGTCCATGCCCTGATCAACGGCTGGTGGCTCGGGCGTGACAACCACGTACACTGGTTGGACGAACAGGTGCATTTGGAACAGACCCGCGCCTTTTATGAGGCGCTCTTCCTGTCGCCGGGAACCGGTCTGTTTGGCCGCATTGCGGCGGCCTTTGCCATTGCCCCGGGCAATCCGGCCCATCCGCCGCTGCTCTATCTGTGCGGCGCGCTGGCCCAGGGCATTCTGGGCTATGGCACAGACCATGCCTCGCTGGTGAACACGGCGGCGTTCCTGCTGCTGCTGCTTGCCGTATACCGCATTGCACGCGAGTTCCTGCCCCGGTCCGGAGCGCTGTTTGCAACAACAGTGGCCAGCCTCACACCCGGGCTGTTTGTCGGTTCCCGCTATTTTATGACCGACTACCTCGCGGCCTGCCTGGTCGCGTGGGCCGTGTATGCGCTGCTGCGCTGCCGGGGGTTCCATAACCTCCGGTGGACCGTGGCGTTCGGCCTGATCAACGCGCTGGCCCTGCTCACCCGCACCGTCACGCCGGTCTACTACCTGGTGCCGCTCGTTGCCGTTGCGGGGCTTGGTTTTCTGCGCTGCCTTGGCCGCGTGGTCACCAGGGACCCCCAGTGCAGGGGGCTGACAGCGTGGATGGGACATCTTGTGCTGGTGGCCCTGCTTGCGGGGGGAATTGCGGCCCCCTGGTATGTGTATCACCGAAGCGAGTTCTTCAACTACTGGGTGGTGCATCGCGGGAAAGAAATGCCGCCCTTCGCTTTCACCCTGCTCCAGCCCAAGGCCGCCCAACCCGCGGCGGCTTCCGTCAAGCCTGCAATCCCGGCGCCGGCCAAGCCGTTGGTGCCTTCCGCCGGAGAGGACGGCCCCGTGCCGGTTCCCCGAAAGCCGGCTGCCGGCACGGCGCACATGCCCTGGATTCGCTATCCCGTATTTGTCATAAACAACGGCCTCTTCCTGATCCCCTTTGTTCTGTGCTGTGCGGGCATGATCCTTGCATTGCGGATTATCCCCCGGTCGGGTTGGTTTGCCTGTTTCATCCTGGCGGGCTGGGCGCTGGGCTCGTGGGCGCTGTTCACGGTCCTGTTCCGTTTTGGCACCCCGCGTTACGCCGTGCCCGCGCTGGCGCCCCTGGCGGTGTTTGCGGCGTTGCCTGCGCTGGCCGTGGCCGGCATCCGGCTGCGCCGCATTGCCTGCGGCGTCGTTCTGGCCGCAATGGCCGTGCCCTACGCCAACCTCACGCTGCATGCGCTGCCCGGCCTGTCCGAACTGCGCCTGCCCCTGCGGCCCGACGGGGCGATGCTCGGGCTGTATGACGAGAAGGGGCTCTACCTGTGCAAGGACCGGCTCACGATGGGCAACGCCTATTCGTGGCTGGGCGCGCCCGTTGCGGACAATTATCAGGACCGCATGTTCTTTGCCATGCTTCGCAGCGAGCTGCAGCGCAGCCGTCCCGCAGACCAGTACGCCCCCTACGCCGTGGTCAATCTGCGCGGATTTGGATTTCAAGACAAGCACTTCTGGCCGGAGCCCAACCCTTTCCGCAGGCATGACCTTCCCGCGGATTTGGCCGGGGTGAAAAGCAGGATCGCAAAGGTTGCCCAAGCGTGGAAAATGGACGAGACAGAGCCCTATATTGCCGGCGTCGATTACGTGATTTATGCGCTGGAGGAGGAACACGCCGGGGCCGGGGAAAGCTGGCGGCAGTGGCTAAAGGACAGGGGACTCCGGGAACTGGACCATTTTACCGAGCCGCGGCGGGCAACCATTCCGGCATACTGTTTCGGCGTATGGGGGCGTCCCGCGCCTCCGCCGGTGGAAAAGGTTGCCACGCAGGAAAAAGTGGATGCGCTGGGGGTGGCGCCGCTGCTGAAAGCCATGAACACCGCCGACGCTTTTGCCACGCCCGAACTGCTTCAGGCGGCGCGGGTGCGTCTGACGAACCTGCTCGCCGAGGCGGACAAGAACGCCGCGCCGGTGAACAGTACCGTGGCGCTTACGGCCTTTGATGCCGGCAGGCACCCCGACGGGATTTGGGAGCTTCAATTCATCTTTCGCGTGCTTGCCCCGGTGGACCGGGACTATACGGTGGCCCTGCGCGGCATCGGTCCGCAGGATGTGTTCTTCCGGCCTGTTCCGCCCACCCGCGAATGGGCGGCGGGCACCTATATGCTTGTGACCCACGAAACACGACTGGACGCCCCGCCCGCCCGGATGCAGGTGGGCTTTGCCGCTGAGGGCTTCTCCTCCCAATGGGTTACTATCGCCTGGCCAGGGAAATAGTGGTCGTCCGCCGTGTCTTCCAGAGGTCCTTCGTCGTGCGCGCTGCGCCGTCGAACACCGGAAGCTTTCGGCAGAAACCGGAAGCTGTATTCCGGAACAGTTCCTTGTGGTGCGGGCAAAACCTCGCCGCAATTAGCACTGTGGACGGCACAAGCCGACATTTATGCCGGCAAGATCGCAAATGGCGTGACGGGTGGTGGTCGGCAGAATTGCCGGATGAATCCGCCGCCTTGCCACTAATTCCGGAAATGCGTTATGATCTATATGCCGCAACGCGCCCGTGCGCGCTGCGGCATATCTGCAACTGGGCACCCGCCCACAAGGAAAGGTCTGCGTCATGTTTGAACGGCTGGAAATGGCCCCGCCCGACGCGATTCTGGGTTTGACGGAAGCATTCAAGAAAGATTCCCGGCCCGAGAAGATCAATCTCGGCGTGGGCGTCTATAAGGACGCGAAAAACGACACGCCGGTGCTGGATTCGGTGAAGGCGGCGGAACGGTTGCTGCTGGAGAAAGAAGCGACCAAGAACTATATGCCGATCCCCGGCGACCCGGCCTATGGCAAGGCGGTGCAGGAGTTGATATTCGGCGCGGACAACGCGATAAGCCGCGACAACCGCGCCCGGACGGCCGGCACGCCGGGCGGGACGGGCGCGCTCCGCGTGGCGGCCGATTTCATCCTGCGCTGCTACGGCAAGAGCACGGTCTGGATGAGCGATCCGACCTGGGCCAACCATCCTGCGGTATTCGAGGCTGCCGGGCACACCGTCAAGTACCACCCCTATTACGACCCGACCTCCAAGGGGTTGGCCTTCGATGCGATGATCGCCACGCTCGAACAGGTGCCCGCGGGCGACATCGTGCTGCTGCACGGCTGCTGCCACAACCCCAGCGGCATCGACCCCGAACCGGCGCAGTGGCAGGCCATCGCCGGCACCGCCGCGAAGGCCGGCTGGCTGCCCCTGGTGGACTTTGCCTACCAGGGCTTTGCCGACGGGCTCGAAGAGGATGCGACGGGACTGCGTCTCCTGTGCGGCGCAGTGCCCGAGTTGATCGTGTGCAGCTCGTTTTCCAAGAACTTCGGCCTATACCGCGAACGCTGCGGAGCGTTTACGCTCGTCGCGGCGAACGCCGATGCGGCCGAAAAGGCCTTCAGCCAGGCGGAAAAGGCCATCCGCACCAACTATTCCAACCCGCCGGCCCACGGCGGATTGATCATCACCACCATCCTTTCCGACCCGGCGCTGCGCGCCCAATGGGAACAGGAAGTGGCCGACATGCGCGCACGCATCAACGGCATGCGCAGGCTGTTCGCGGACACGCTTAAGGCCAAGGGTGTCGCGCGCGACTTCTCCTTCATCACCCGCCAGAAGGGCATGTTCTCTTTCTCCGGCCTGACCAAGGACCAGGTCAACGCGCTGCGCGAGAAATACGCCCTCTACATCGTCGGCTCGGGCCGCATCAACGTGGCCGGCATGACCGAGGCCAACATGGACAGCCTCTGCACCGCCATCGCGGACGTGCTCAAGGGCTAAGCCAAAACCGCTGAAACAAAACCGCCGTCCCGAAAAGCCGGGACGGCGGTTCTTTTATTGGTGCGTGGACAAAAGGCGCGAATGATGCGCTCTTGCCATTTTGGACAGAGCGCGGCCATTTTGGACTGCGGTGGCTGAGCGCAGCGGCGACACCGCTTTGGCGATGACCGGCGCAAAACGCAGAAGCGATGTCCCCGTCGCTTTCTTCGTGCCATCCGGGGCTATTTCCAGAACGCGGCGGGGACGCCGCGTCTACGGATTTGCCGCGGCCTTACCCCGCGAGATACTGGTCGATGGAGTCGCGGAGCGTCTTGAATATCCAGGCGCGCTTGGCGTCGTCCGTCTCAAGCAGGGTCACGCGGAATCCCGGGTGGGTGCAGTAGAATCCGGTCAGCGGCACGACAACAATGCCGGTCGAGCCCATGAGGTAGTACACGAAGCGCTTGTCGTCGCTTACGTTCTTCACCAGTTCCCCGATGCGCTCACGCACGACGGGGTCGGCGATGGGAAGCGTTTGTTTGCTGTTCAATACGCCGTCCTTGAACATGACGGTAAGGTAAAAGGCACCGCCCGGCTTGTTGACAATGACGGCGTCGCAGCCGTCAAACGCGGCCACGGCCTGGTCGGCGCGGTCACTGAACATCTGCGCGCGGCGCGCGAGGTGTGCGGGATAGCGCGCGTCGCCGAAGACGCGGGGGATGGACATTTGCGGCAGCGTGGTGGAGCAGACCTCCAGCCGCTTTGCGGCGAGAAGTGAATCGGCGAAGGTGCCGAAATTCTCGTCCTTCCCGCGGTTGAGGATTTCAATCCAGCCGCAGCGGCCGCCCGGCCACGGGTATTCCTTGCTGATGCCGCGCATGGCGATGCTGGGCACATCCTGCACCCACTGGCTCATGTGCAGGTGCGGCTGGCCGGGAAACACAATGTGCGAGTAGATTTCGTCGGCAATCAGAAAGAGGTCGTATTCCTGGGCGATTTTGACAATCTCGTCGAGTATCTCGCGGGGCCACACCACGCCGGTGGGATTGTCGGGCGACAGGATGAGGATGCCCGCAATGGAGTCGTTGTACTTGACCTTGTTGCGGATGTCGTCCACGTTGGGAAGCCATCCGCTGTGGGGGTCGAGATCGTAGGTGACGTGGGAGTATCCCGAATGCGCGGCTTCGGCCGAGGAGTGCGTGCTGTAGGCCGGGGACGGACCCAGAATGCGGGCCTCGCGCTTGAGCTGGCCGTACACGCGCGCCACGGCGTCGCCGATGCCGTTGAAGAAGAGGATGTCGTTGGGCGTGATCCTGGCGCCGTCCTTGCGGCGGTTCACGATGTCGGCCAGGAACGCGCGCGTGTCCGGCACGCCGGCCGTGTCGCAGTAGCCCCACGAGGGGGTTTCATCCACCAGTCCGCGCAGGATATCGCATATCCACGGCGCAATCTGCTCGCCCTTTTCGATGGGGTCGCCGATATTTTCCCAGGTGATGGGCTGTCCGAGGGCGCGGATTTCACGGGCGACGGTGACGATTTCCCGTATCTCGTATTTCAGGTTGCCTGCGCCTTCGTGGACGATGCTTCTTCTCATGACAGTCAAGTCCTTGCCGGTCCGTGCCGCCGAAAACACCGCGCCCGTCTAGTTCCGTGGGATCCCGTAATTGAGCGGCCTGACCATGTCGTGCGGGGCGGGGGGATTCAATGGGCAATATCATAGCGTTTAGTCCGCAGAATTTCAAAAGGAGGCCCGAAATTGGCCCTCTTCCCCGGGAAACACGACCGCGTCATGGCGGGCCTTGCCGAAACATCCCCTGTCCCGCACGATACGGTCTCAGGTCACCGTGCGCCGTTTCAGCAGGCCGCGCAGGTAGGCCGCGTAGGCGCTCTTGCCCATGCGGTTGCAGGCGTTTTCCACTTCTTTCTCGCCAATCCAGCCGTTGATCCAGGCAATCTCCTCGAGACAGGCGATCTTGAGGCCCTGCCGTTCCTCAATGGCCTGGACGAACTGACCCGCCTCCATGAGGCTGCGGTTGGTGCCCGTGTCCAGCCAGGCCACGCCCCGGCCAAGCACGCTCACATCCAGCCGGCCCTGTTCCAGATAGACCCGGTTCAGGTCCGTGATTTCCAGTTCGCCCCGCGCGCTGGGCTTGAGTCCCTTGGCCACTGCCACGACATCGGGACCATAGAAGTACAGTCCCGGAACGGCATAGGAGCTTTTTGGATGGGCTGGTTTTTCCTCCAGGCTAATGGCGTGTCCGGCGTCGTTGAACTCCACAACGCCGTAGCGTTCCGGGTCGCTCACATAATAGGCGAAGATGAGCGCGCCCTTCTCCAGCCGGGCGGCCTTGCGCAGGCTGCCCGTGACCCCGTGGCCGTAGAAAATGTTGTCCCCGAGCACGAGGCACGCCGGGCTGTCGCCCAGGAACTCCTCACCGATGAGAAAAGCCTGCGCGAGCCCGTCCGGACTGGGCTGCTCGGCGTAACTCATGGAAATGCCCCATTGTGAACCGTCCCCCAGCAGTCTGCGGAACATGGGCAGGTCATGGGGTGTCGAAATCAGCAGGATATCGCGAATGCCCGCGATCATCAGCGTGCTGAGCGGATAGTAGACCATGGGTTTGTCATACACCGGCAGCAGTTGCTTGCTTACCGCCACTGTAAGCGGGTGCAGCCGCGATCCGGCCCCGCCCGCAAGCACGATCCCTTTCATGTCGGTCTCCTTTCCTGCGGCCGCCCGAACGGCCGCCCTGCAAGCTTGGCGCGGCGGGGGGGGCGAAATCAAACAGGCGAAGCGCCGCGGAATTCCCAAACCGGGACGGCAACTTCTGGCAGACCGCGGCGAAGACGCCAAAACCGCAGTGGCGCAATGACAGTCCAAAGGGTGCCGGTTTCCGGCGCGCGCCGTTCCGCAACAGGAGGAGTCTTCCCATGCGCATCTGTCCCTGCCTGCTTACAGTGTTCCTGCTTTCGCCGGCCCTGTTTGCCGCCGAAACGTCCCTGAACCCCGCGTCAACACTGCCCAACCCCGGACCGGGCAGGGAATGGCGGCTCACGTGGAATGACGAGTTCGACGGCAAGACGATTGACGCCGCCAAGTGGGAAGTTGTCGGCGACAGTCCGCGCCGGGACGCATTTTGGACGAAGAGTGCCGCCGCGCTGGACGGCGAAGGCCATTTGGTGCTGTACACAAACAAGGAAGGCGACCGCTATGTCAGCGGCGCGGTGCGCACGCGGGGCAAGTTTGAGCATGCCTTCGGGTATTGGGAGGCGCGGTGCAAACTGCCCGCCCAGCCGGGCCATTGGCCTGCTTTTTGGCTGATGCCGCCGGGCGGCCTGCCGGACGGTATCGACAGGGGACGCGAGGGCACCGAGATTGACATTATGGAGAAGGCGTCGTTAAAAAGCGTGGCGCAGCACAACCTGCATTGGGACGGCTACGGCGCACACCAGAAGTCCGAAGGGAAAGAAGTGAGCCGGGAGGGGCTGAACGAGGGCTTCCACACCTTCGCGCTCTGGTGGACGCCGGAGGAGTATGTCTTCTACATTGACGGCGAAGAAACGTGGCGCGCCAAGGGGGGCGGCGTGTGCCAAAAACCGCTCTACACAAAACTTACCGAGGAAATCGGTCCCTGGGCCGGGAAGATTACCGACGCAACACTGCCCGACCGGTTTGTGATCGATTATGTCCGCGTCTACGACACCGCCGAAACGGGCAAGCCCTGAACGCAGCGAAGCGGCGGTTATCCACCCGGACACGGTATGATGCCCGGTTCTACTTTTCACCTTCAGGCATGGCCGGGGTTTGTGTCGCGGCGCCGGGTGTTGCAGGCGTCTGCACCGCATCGGCGGGAGGCGGGGACGGGGGTGTAACGGGCGCCGCCGCAGTGCCGGTTTCCGTCGGCTGTTCCTCCGGACCCGGTCCTTCCGGCGGCGCGGGAACATAGGCGGGCGGACCATACACCAGGTCCTGGAAATCGCCGCGGTCGCGCAGTGTTTCGAGATCGGGATCATTCATGGCGTCGCGCCGCAAACCGTCGGAACGGTGAATTGCCTCGGTGAGCATTTCCATGGCCTCGTCGCCGCGCTCTTCGACAGCGTACAGGCAGGCCAGATTATAGTAGGGCCGGGGATGGGCCGGGTCCAGGTCGAGTGCCGCGCGGTAATGCTCCTCTGCTTCCGTTATGCGGCCCAGGTAGGTCAGCAGGTTGGCGTAGTTGTTTTGCGAGGCGATGTCGTCGGGGGCCAGTTCAATCGCATGCACCGCCTCCTGTTCGGCCTCTTCCAGCCGTCCCAGCAACCGCAGCACCACGGCCAGGCTGTTGTGCGGCCGCGCCCACTCGGGGTCGAGCGTGATCGCCTTGCGCAGGGTCTGTTCGGCCTCTTCCAGCCGGTCCGGCGCGTCCCGCCCTATCAGGCTGCCCAGCGCCGCATAGGGCCAGCTCCACTGCGGGTCCAGCAGTATGGCGCGTTTGAACATGGTCTCTGCCGCCCATGCATCCGCCTCGCGCTGCTGCTGCACGCCCATGACATAGCAGGACGCGGCCGTCTCAACGCGGGCCTCGTCCACGGCCACCGCGGCCGCGCGTACGGCAAACTGGGTTTCCACCCGCCAGGCCACCGGATCATCGGCGAGCAGCGCCAGCGCCTCGGCCACACGCGCCTCCGGGGACGGGGGCAGCGACTCCCAGAAAGACACCCCCAGACGTGCGCTTGCAGCGGCAAGCGCAACTAAAACGGCCGCCAAGGCCAGTTTCCAGCGCAGTTTCACCGGTATTGGTTTGCCTCGTGACGCAGTACAGCCGCCTTCGACCGTCTATCCTTGGATGTTCGTTTCACATCGACAGCCGAGGGCCACATTTCTGCGACTTTCTTTACTGTACCATGGAACGCCGCAAAATGATTCCCAGACGACAGGCAGGCTCGACTTTCCCGTATTCCCTTCGTCTCCCATTATTCTCATGCCTCCCATGCGCTTGCGCCAAACGGGCCTCCTTGGTTAGAGTAACACCATGATATGGCAACCCCCCGCACCCTTTGAATGGAACTATTGCGGCACCTGCGGCGCGCGGCTCGCGGACGTCCATGACGGCGAGCGCGAACACCCCTACTGTGCCGCCTGCAACCGTTTTTATTACAAAAATCCGGTTCCCGCCTGCTGTGTGTTTGTGCGGGACGCCGCCGGGGCGTTGTTGTTTGCGCTTCGGGCCCGGGAACCGGGCGGGGGGCGCTGGTGCCTGCCCGGCGGATTCATGGAGGTAAACGAGACGGCGGAGCAGTGCGCCCTGCGTGAAATGCGCGAGGAGACTTCCCTGCACGCCGATTCGGCCCGGTTGCTGGGCGCAAGTCTGGGCAACAACCCCCTTTCCGGGAGCGTGGTGGTGCTGGGGTTTGTGATTGACGCCTGGGAAGGGAAACCCCGCCCGGACAGTGACGCGGCGGACCTGGCTTTCTTTTCGCGTGATGCCCGGCCCGACATCGCCTTTCAGGCGCACCGCGAACTGCTGGCGCTGTACGACAGGGAGCATCCATGACGGGTGGCAGGGACACGCCGGACGGTGCGGGCGCACCGTGGAAGCAGTGGGGGACCGGGCCCGATTCAGAGGCTGTGCGGCAGATGGAAAACGCCTGCCGCCTGCCCGTTGCCGTGCGCGGAGCGCTCATGCCCGACGCGCACGTGGGCTACGGACTGCCCATCGGCGGCGTGCTTGCCGCGCGCAACGCCGTCATTCCCTGGGCGGTCGGCGTCGATATCGCCTGCCGCATGAAAATGACCGTGCTCGACTGGCCCGTAACCACGCTCGATGACCGGAAGGACGACCTGTGCAGGGCGATTTCGGCCGAGACCCGTTTCGGTGTCGGTGCCGCGTTCAGGCACCGGCGGCAGCACCCGGTCATGGACCGTGACTGGTCTTTCTCCAAGATTCTCCGCGAGTACAGGGACAAGGCCTGGGCCCAACTGGGCACCAGCGGCAGCGGCAACCATTTCGTCGAATTTGGCACGCTCGAAGTGCATGATCCCGCCGCCGGGCTTGAACCCGGCAGCTACCTCGCACTCCTCACCCACAGCGGCAGCCGCGGCACGGGCGCGCAGGTCTGTGAATACTACAGCAAGATCGCGCAACGGATGCATCCCGGCCTGGACGATGCGATGCGCCGCCTCGCGTGGCTTGGCCTTGACACGCAGGAGGGGCTCGAATACTGGAAGGCCATGGAACTCATGGGCGAATATGCCGCGGCCAACCACTTTCTCATACACAAGTTCATCGCGGCCCATCTGGGCGCGCAGGTGCTGCTCGACATCGAGAACCACCACAACTTCGCCTGGAAGGAAACGCACGACGGGGAACAGTTGGTTGTTCACCGCAAGGGCGCCACGCCCGCCGCGAAGGGCGTCATCGGCATCATTCCCGGGTCCATGGCCGCGCCCGGCTACATCGTGCGCGGTCTGGGCAACCCCGACAGCCTTGAAAGCGCCTCCCACGGCGCGGGCCGGGCCATGAGCCGTACCCGGGCGAAGAAGACCTTCACCTGGCAGCAGGCCAACGCCGTGCTGCGCGAGCACAATGTCACGCTGATGACCGCCGGTCTCGACGAGGTCCCCATGGTCTACAAGGACATCCACACCGTCATGGCCGCCCAGCGCGACCTCGTCGAAACGCTCGCACGTTTCGATCCCCGCTTGGTCAAAATGGCCCCCGCCGGAGAACGCCCGGAAGACTGAAACTGGTTTGTTCGGCCCACCCCTGTTACCGCGCCCCTCTGGGGCTGGTCTATAATTCGGACATGCGGCGTGCGGTTATGTCATCCTGAAGGTCGCAAAGCGAAGTGAAGGCTCTTTTTTCGCAGGGACGCCGCTTTTCTTCAACCCGAGGATGTACCGATTATGGTGGACAGGCTCGAATTGGGCGCGGCGGACCCGCGTGTGCGCAAGTTTGTTCGGCCCGAACGCATTGTGTGGCGGCGGGGCGACGCAAAGCACCTCATGGGCGCGGACACGCTGTTGGGCGAAAAAGGCAAGTGCGTCTTGCGCCACGACGGCGGCGACGCCCCGGCGTTGGTGTTCGATTTCGGCCGCGAACTGCACGGCGGCATCCGCATTACCAACGCCATCACGGCGCAGCACGCGCCCACCCCCGTGCGCGTCCATTTCGGCGAGTCCGTGGCCGAGGCCATGGGCGAGCCGAACCAGGACCACGCCATCCACACGCAGGACATTCTCGTGCCCTGGTACGGTTACGCCGAATTCGGCAACACGGGTTTTCGTTACGCGCGCATCGAGTTGATTGAACCGGGTACGGAGCTTCAGCTCCGCGAAGTGGTCGCCGTGTTCATCTACCGCGACCTGGAGTACAAGGGCGCGTTCAAGTGCAGCGACGAACTGCTCAACCGAATCTGGCAGACCGGCGCCTACACGGTCCACCTCAACATGCAGGACCGGCTTTGGGACGGCATCAAGCGCGACCGGCTGGTGTGGATCG
>CAZOMH010000059.1:0-12202 GCA_964580415.1 uncultured Nitrospirales bacterium | reverse complement strand
GACGACGCCGTGGAACGCTGTGTCATTGGCGCCTTCTACCAGTCGGGCCAAAGCTGCATCAGCGTGCAGCGGATACTGGTGCATGAAAGCGTATACGATGCCTTCCGCGGGAAGTTTGTGGAGGCCGTGGCCAAACTGAAGGCGGGCGACCCCAAGGAGGAGAGCACCTTCATCGGTCCGGTCATTTCCGAGGCGGAGGCAACGCGCATGGAGAAGTGGTTCAATTCCGCCGTGGCCGCCGGCGCGAAGGTCTTGTGCGGAGGCAGGCGCAACGGCCGCATGGTGGACGCCACCGTGCTGGAGAATGTGCCCAAGAGCGAGCCCGCCTACGCCGAGGAATTCTTCGGCCCCATGGCCCTGCTCACCAAGTTCAGCGATTTCAGCGCGGCGCTTGCCGAAGTCAACGACAGCCGTTTCGGCCTGCAGGCCGGCGTGCTGACCCGCGACATCTACCGCGCGCATCAGGCATGGGATACGCTCGAAGTGGGCGGCGTGGTCATCGGCGACGCGCCCTCATGGCGCATCGATCACATGCCCTACGGCGGCGTAAAGGACAGCGGCATCGGCCGCGAGGGCATCCGCCACGCCATCGAGGACATGACCGAAATCCGCCTCATGGTCCTGCGCACCCCGCCGCATGCGGTGAAGTAGCGGTGTGAGCCCGGCCTTTCAGGCCTGAATCTTCGTTTTCTGGACCGGTCTGTCTTGTCCCCTTTGCGAGGGGTTTGCTACACTTCCTCGGGGATTTCGGCGGCATATGCGACCACGGCCCCGCAGGAAGTTCATGGCAAAGAAACAGGTGCTTTACATAGATGTGTGGAACGTTCTGAAGGGAACGACGCTCTTTGTCGTGTTGTGCGTTTGGCCCGTCCTGGAATGGGGCGGATGGCTGCAAACGGGCATGTTCCTGTTCTTCCTTCTGCTCGTTTCCCCCGATGTGAGTGCTGGGGCGCTTGCCGCGACCCTGTTCTTTGTCATTCCGGCAAGTTTGAACATTAGCCTCAAAGTGCTGGCAAACATGCCGCCCGGCAGCGCCACGCTTGTGCTTGCCCTTGTTGTTTCTGTCATCAAGGGGGGACGGCTTCCGGACGCATCGGATGGGAAACTTGTCGGACGCAGTATTTCGCCTGTGTTCATTGGCCGCCTAAGAACCCTGTGCGTGCTGGTTGCCCTCTGTTCGTTCACCGCAACGGCCTTCAAATCGGCCGATTGGTTTAACGCGCTGTGCTTTGGAGCCCTTTACGGGCTCTTGTCATGGCGCCTGCGCAGATGGGCACCCGCCCCCGTGAAAGAGGGACGGAGCAGGGCGTTATGGGCGACCGTGTTAACGCTTGTTGTGTCCGTGGTTTTCTCCCTGTTCGTGCTGGAATGCGGCGCACGCATGCTCTTTCCGAAACTATCCCAAGCCACCGACGTGTATCGTGCCGATCCCGAGTATGTTTTCATGCTGCGGCCGGGCGGGAAAGGGGAGAATGTCGTGGCGCTTGCCGACGGCAAGCGCAAAACAGTTCATTTGGACCTGTCCACCCAGGGCATCCGGGACAGCGAGATTCCTCCCAAGGAACCGGGCGAATTCCGTATCGCGATGCTGGGCGACTCCTTCACCATGGGCCATGCCGTGGAGGCCGGGGACGCGATTTCCAAGCAATTGGAAAACAAACTCTTGGCGGCCGTGCCCGGGCAGCGGATTCGTGTTATCAACTGCGGCATTGGCGGGGGAGGGACTCTTCAGGAATTGGGCATGCTCCGGGAGCGGGCTTTTCCGCTTCAACCGGACCTCGTGATATTGCAGCTCTATCTCGGAAACGATGTGGACAACGCCCTCGAGGTCGTCAACAAGCGCCAGCGCGCCTACAATATCCTGTGGCACGAGACGCTGTCGAACTACTGTTTCAGGAACCTGCCGCGGTTCCGCACGGAAGACTGGATATTCAGGCATGTGCGCGCATATCAAGCCTTGCGTATGGCGACCAAACAGCGGTGGGCGCTTTCATTCATTGAAAGTCTGCGCTTTATCGACCCTGTTAACGAGCCGCGCGAACCGTCGGAAGAACGGCCCGACACGCTGGAGGTGGACCTCACAGACTGGTACCCCGAACTGGAGGAGGGGATGCAGATATTGAAGGACCATGTCCTGCAAATGCGCAAAGAGTGCCAATCCCGCGGGATTGACTTCATGGCTTACTGCGTGCCCGACATGGATGAAATCTCGGATGATTGCTGGGTCGCGGCGACACGGGGCGCGGAGTCATCCGGGCAGTATCAACGGCTCAAGGGGATCGATGTGTTGGACGCTTTCTTTGCCGACCAAGCCATACCGCATATTTCAGTGGTGGGACCATTGCGCAAAGCCGGGCCTATCGAGTCCGTTTACTATGTATTTGACGGCCACCTGACCAAACTGGGCAATGCCACGGTTGCGCAGGAGTGGACACGATATCTTGCGGACGGTTACTTGCGGGATCGCTTGACGCGGGGTACGTAAAGCAAGCCAGGTGCTGAAGCGCCCCGAAATCCTTCGCATCCATGGCCGATATTTGGCGGGTGGCAGGGGGCTCTTTCTTGACATCTGCTCCGGATTGGTACTACAATCCAACATTATGCATTGTCTGCGGGGGCCGCAGACTATAGGCTGCAAGAATGCGGGTAAGGCCGCATGAGGTGAACCGGTACGGGGTTGTGCGATGCGGGGCTTTCCGTTTTGCGCATACGCTCACAGAGGTGTTCCCATGCAAGACAAACCCATCAGTCTGCAATTTCAACCCGGAATGGTGGTTGCCGACCGTTATGAAATCCGCAGACTTCTCGGCAAGGGCGGTATGGGACAGGTGTTTCTTGCCCATGACCTCAAGACACGGCAGGATGTTGCCGTCAAGACACTGCATCGCCGGTATACGTCAAACCGTGACGCCGTGGCGCGGTTTGTGCGCGAAGTCACGCTTTCCCGCCAGTTGGACCATCCGGGAGTGGTCAAACTCCTCGAAACACACAACTGGAACGGCACGCTCTTTTACACCATGGAATATGTCGAGGGAAAAACCCTCCGGCGTTGGCTCGCCGAGCAGCGGCGGCTGGATTTTGGGTCTGCGGTGCGCGTGCTCTGCCTGGTGGCCGACGCCCTTGAACATGCCCACGCCATCACGATTCACCGTGATCTGTCCCCCGAAAACATTATGGTCCTTCCCGACGGTTCGGTGCGGTTGCTCGATTTCGGTTTGGCCAAACTGGACGACAAGTTCAAGGGCCTGACTATGGTCGGCATGAATTTGGGCAAAATGATGTACATGGCGCCCGAACAGGAATTGGACGCCGCAGGTGTTGATTTTCGGGCGGACCTGTATTCGCTGGGCATTATCTTTTTCGAAGTGCTGGTGGGGCGCACGCCCCTGCCGGGCCGCAATATTCTCGATTTCAGGCCCGAACTTCCCCGCGAAACAGACGGTTTCCTGCGCAAGGCCCTGGCGCGGGACCCAAACGACCGTTTCTCCTCGGCCCGCGAATTCCGCACCGAGCTGCTGCACTTGTACAAGCTGTACACGGCGAACGGGTCCGCTGCGGCGTCTCCGGTCGACGGGGGATGCGCGCCGGCGCGCCGGCCCAATTTCTTTGTGCGCAGCAGCGCTTTTCTCCGCCGCCTGCTGCGTGCCGGCTAGGGGACCGGGACCCCGCAAAAATAAGAATCTTCTCGCTCCCCCTGGGCGCGCATGCATTCCCCCCTTCAACTGCCGTTGTCGCGTAATATCCGCCCCCCGGCTGCAGGGCAGTGGCGGTGCTTGCCCCGGCAGTTCAGCCCGGCCCGCATTTGCACTCCCGTTTTGCATGGCTTAAACTTTCGCGAATGTTTGGCTTGAGCCGCCATTGGTGCGCCTTGTTGATCCGCGAAAGAGCATTTTCGCAACGGACTGCCGGACGAGGCGATCTTTTGCGGCTTTCCCGGTTGTGGTGCCGGACTCTTTGTGCGGGCGGTACTGCATTCGGCGGAGGATATTGCATGACAGTTAGGTGTATTGCCGGCACCAGAACGGGGCACTGGATCAAAGCGGTGTCTGTCACCGCAACGGCGTGTCTGTGGCTGTTTCTTAAATGGGCGGGTTGGGAGCAAACGGGTCTGCTCGCTTTTTACCTGCTGTTTGCCGTCTGTGGCGTGGGTGTTGCCGCGTTAACCGCGAGTCTTTTGGCCGCGCTTTTTGCAGGTATTGGCGTGTTCTCCATTGTGCCGTTCGGTCTGGAACCAGGCGGATTTGTGCTGGTTTGCGTCGTTCTGGCCTCCATTCACAGAGGGGCCCGACTGCTGGACCTTGCCGATGGAAAAGTTGCCGGAATTCCGCTTTCACCCGCGCGGAGGCGGTGTTTGGGAAAGACCTTTGCCCTTCTGGCGGCATGTTCTTTTGCCGCCGCGGCCTGCAGGCATGTTCTGGCCGTCAACGCCGTTGCGTTTGGCATGCTTTACAGCCTCGACCTGTGGTGGTTGAGAAGGCTTGCGCCGCTGCCCCATGAACAGACCCGCCCCCAGGGGCGCCGCGCAACGGTGCTGCTGACCGTTGCGGCAGCGGTTCTTTCCGGCTTTGTGCTGGAGGGCGGGGCGCGCATGTTGTTTACGGAGATTTCCTGGGTTTCCGACGCCTTCGTCGCCGACCCGCAATACATTTTCATGCTGCGGCCGGGCGGAAAATGCGAGCGCACTTTTGCCGTTGTGCCCGGAGAAACCAAAACGGTTCATATGGATATTTCAGCGCAGGGCATCCGGGATCGCCCCGTTCCTCCGAAAGAAGAGAACGAATTTCGCATCGCCATGATCGGCGACTCGCTCACAATGGGGTTTTCGGTCGAAGAGGAAGACACCGTTTCGCGGCGTTTGGAAGACCGCCTGCGGGTCCTCATGCCGGGCGGGAAGATTCGCGTTGTCAATTGCGGCCTTGCGGGCGCCGGGGTGCTTCAGGAATTGGGCATGCTCAGGGAACGGGCGTTTCCGCTGCAGCCCGACCTTGTAATCCTTCAGCTCTTTCCGGGCAACGACATGGACAATGCGCTGGAAGTGGTGGACAAGCACCTCGACGCCTACAGCCAGGAGTTTCATGACACGCTGAGATACTTCCGCTTCCAGAATTTGTTTCGGATGCGGATGGAAAGCTGGGCGCGGCAAAACATACGGGCCTACCAGGTATTGTGGCGCAAAACCCAGACGCGCTGGATATGCAACACCATAGAATCACTCCGTTTCGCCCGGCCGCTGTACCTGTCCGAAGAGGTGGGCGCGGAACGGCACGATGCGCTGGAGCCCGATCTGGTCGAGTGGTATCCGGAACTGTTCGAGGCGGCGGAGATCATGAAGAAGTACATCATACAGATGCGCGGAGAGTGTTCCGGGCGGGGTATTGATTTCATGGCTTACGGCATCCCTTCCGACAATGAATTGTCGGACAGCAGATGGGAAACGCAGACAGCGGCAGCCAACCCTCCCGTTCAGTACGAACGGTTCAAGGGAGTGAACCTGTTCAATACCTTCTTTGCCGAACAGTCGATCCCTTATGTGTCCGTACACGAAGCGCTTCGCGACGCGGGCCGCCCCGCGGAGACGTTCTACGTGCTTGACGGCCACCCGACAGCGTTTGGGAATGACGTTATTGCGCGCGTGTGGGCGGAATATCTGGCGGGGGGATATCTCAAGGAACGGCTCCCGGAACAGAAGAAACAGTGAAACACCGTCATGTCCGGTGCCGCCGCGCCGGTATGGTGGCATTCGTGTGGCGTTTGCCTGATAATATCAGGGAGACCTCCCGGCCCGAAGTCAAGAGACGGTCCGGTGCAGGCCGCCAGTCCGGAATAACTGCCAGTGAAACGCACCATCCATTATGAAAAGATGCGTCCCCGCGAATTGGCGCGGGTGCTGGAGGAGTGTCCGGCGGCGTACGTGCCTTTGGGCACGCTCGAATTCCACGGGTGGCATTTGCCGCTCGGTTTCGATGCATTGAAGGCGCAGGCGCTTTGCGAGCGGGCCGTGGCAAAGACCGGCGGTGCGGTGCTGCCCCCGTATTATACGGGTTTCGGCGGCGGGTACGGCGAACATGAGGGCTCCATTATTCTCCAGGAGCAGGCTTTTGCCGCGCAGCTGCGGGGAATTTGCGGACGCCTGGCCGGGATGGGGTTCCGGGTGATCGTGCTATTGACAGGCCACTATCCCGAGGAGCAGGTGGCCGCGGCAAAAACGGTTGCCCGCGAGGTGGAGGCGGCATGGCCGAAAGTGTCGGTGCTGGCCCTGGCGGAACCGGAGGCCTATCCGGGCGATTTCAGGGGGGATCATGCGGCAAAATGGGAAACGTCGCTGGCGATGCACCTGATGCCGGAACTGGTGGAGCTGAAGGACATGGAGCGGCACGCGGAATCCCTGCATGGCGTGTGCGGCGCCGATCCGCGCGCCGAGGCTTCGGCCCATTTGGGACGGGAGACTACTGACGGTATTCTCGAAGTGCTTGTGGCCCAGGTGGGCGAGGCGCTTCGGGGCAACCGGCCCAAACCGCCCTGGTACTACCACAATCTCGGGGAAAAGTGATGGAACATCTGGACACGGATTATGTGGAGCGCCTTGTGGCGCGGCTGGGGCGTATCGCGCCGGACACGGTGCCCCGGTGGGGGGTGCTGCGGCGGGACGCGCTCATTGAGCACCTCGTCTGGGCTGTCCAGCACTCGATGGGCCGGTCAAAGCAGGTGCCTTTTAACGGCAACTGGTTCAGCGTGCGTGTCATTGGTCCGCTCTTCTTGCATGGGTTCATTCCCATTCCCAAGAACCTCCAGTTGCCGAGGAGGCTTCGCGAACAGGGTGTCACAATGCGGGAGCCGGGCGACGTGGACACACTGCGCTGGCTGCTGGAGGAGTATCTCAACCTGGTGCAGGCGGACGAACTGCGTCCCGCGCCGCATCCGCAGTTTGGCGATGTTGGAATTGACGGCTGGGACAGGATTCATGTGCGGCATTTCGAGCATCACCTGGGGCAGTTTGGGGTATAGGCGCATGTTCTCCACCCGCTGTCCGGGCCCCTCTTCTTGTGGAAGCGCCCGAAAGCGCAATACAATACCCCTATGAGAACGCTGTACTGTTGGTTGGTTTTTCTGGGGGTATTTATCCGGTACCTGTTTTGGCGCGCCGGAGTGTTGCGCCGTCGGCCCGAATTTACCGATCATCCGGAAGAAATCCCCACCGCGGTGACCCAGATGTTCGGCTGGAAACGACGGGTGCATGTGGTGAATGGGGAGTTGTGCCCAGACACGCCGCCCGCGTTGTTTGTTGCGAACCATCACAAACTGGACGACCCGATTGACCTGTGGCCCGGCATTTACTGGGGTTCAAAAGGGGGGATCATCCCCAGTTTTGTCATGCGCGACGATTTCTTCCGGGGATTCCCGTGGACTTGGCTGCCGTTCAACATGAACCACCTGTGCGAAATGACCGGGGCTGTCTTGATCTCGCGCGACCACCTCCAGCTCGGGCAGATGCGCCAATTGCTGGGAAAGCTGGGCAAGTCGGAGTCGCTGGTATTGTTTCCCGGCCGCACGCGCAGCCGCACCGGGGCGTGGTTTGAATACCGCGACGATATTACCGAACCGGGGTCCGCGGGGTTCATTATCGGCAACGCCCAGCGGCGTCACCCGGGACTGCGGATTCCCGCCGTGCCGGTGGCGCGCACCTGGCATCCGGTGCGCAACACCTCGGCGGTCGTGTTTGGCGGGGCAATGTATTTGGCGGCGGATGCGGACCGGGCGGCACAGCGGGCGCTGGACTGCGCCTTGCTGGTGCGGGTCGGAGAACTGGTGGAGGTGCATGCGGTGCATCTGGTTGCCGTGCTGGTCTGGTTGCATGCCCTGCACCGCGGCAACGCGCCGTTGCCGGTGAAAGAGATCGAAACGGCCGTCGCCGACTGGACAAAGTCTGACGGACATCCCTGTATTGACGCCCGTCTTCGCGCGGCGGTTGGAGTGGAGTGCCGCGCGGCACTCCGTTATTTTGCGGCGTCGGGATTGCTCCGGGAAGAGAACAGCGTGATTCTTCCCCGCGCGGAACGGATTCTTGCCTGCCCGCCATGGAATGAGCACTACCGCAAGACAAACCCGGCGAAGTACTGGTCGAACCAGGTACTGCACCTGCCCGGGGTCATTCAATGGGCGGAGCATACGGTTTTGGAGGGCGGCTGACCATCCCCGCAACGGACGCCGCGGCATTGCGGCAAAAGCAGAGCCCGGCGCTCCCCGCATGGACTGCGGTAAAATGGCGCCGGAATGTTCCAACTCCCGGGAGACCAGGATGACAAGACGATTCGTGAGCTTCGTGGTGTGCATGGCAGTCGCGGGACACGTGTTCGCCGCTGATTCAGGGGATCGTCATGCACGCGCCAAGGAAATCGCCGATCTCCATTTCGGCATGTTCGTCTGCTGGTCGCTCAGCACCTTCTCGGGCTGCGAGTGGACCCGGGGCAGGACCTCTCCGGACGATTTCAAGGCGACCGGATGCGACACGGACCAGTGGTGCCAGGCAGCCAGGGACGCCGGCATGGGTTATATCCTCTTCCTTGCCAAACACCATGACGGTTTCTGTTTGTGGGACACCGGGACGACGGAGTTCAAAGTGACCAACAGTCCGCTCAAAACGGACGTTCTCGCGGCGCTGCGCAAGTCCTGCGACAAATACGGGCTCAAACTGGCGCTGTATTTCTCCGAGGGCGACTGGACTTGGCTCAAGGACCCGCCGCAGGACGGACTCCTCCCCGGCAGCCCCAATTGGGAAAACAGGATATGGGCTTCCAGCGACAATCCTGAAATGAAGAAGGCGCAGTTGAAGGAACTGGTGACGCAGTACGGGCCGATTGAGTTCTTTTGGATGGACCACGCGCAGGGCACGGGCGGACTGGCTCACAAGGAAACCGACGCATGGGTGCGTGAATTCCAGCCGGACTGCTTTGTCGGTTTCAACCACGGCGATCCCGCCGGTGAATTGTGCATCCGCGAAGTGGGACGTCCCGGACCCATAGGATCGGCCAAGGCGTCGGAATACAACAAGGAAGCGGAAGAGACCTACAACGGGTACCTGCTTGCGGAATTCACCTACCCGATCCTGCCCAAACACGAAGGCGGAGCCATGTGGTTCTATTCGCTGCCCGTCCACGACGGATTGGGCGCCCCGGCCCGGCCGATTTATGAGGACTATCTGGGTGCCGTAAAATATGGCAATATATTCTCTCTCGACGTCGGCCCCGACTATGCAGGCCGACTTCGCGGGGTGGACGTAAAGACGCTGCACGAAATCGGCGGGAAGATTCGGCCGGGAAAACTGCCGGGACAGACAAGTGAAGGGGTTTCCCAATATTCCCGTAACAGCCGTTTTCCAGGCCGGATACACCTATTTTCCCGGTCGGCATCGGGTTTGTGGTCCGGCTTGGCCTGCTTCGGAAGCACAAGACGGTTGACTGGCCGCCGCGAACCCTTTACCATTTCCGGGTTCGCGCGCCTGTTGTCGCGCGGCGCCTGCAAAACCGCCGTTTGTGAAGCGAGTATCCCGTGTTTAACAGACCCGCGCCAGTGACAGCCAATCCCTGCGAGAGTTGAGGAATGCCATAATGGAAGAAGTACCCTTCGTTGACGGTTTGACCATAGGTGAGATGCTTCAAAGAATCGCCGCCGCCCATGGGGAACGGGATGCCGTGGTGTTTCCTGCGTTGAACCTGCGCTGGACATACGCGGAGTTTCTGGACAGGGTGCAGCGGATGGGGCGCGCGTTGGCGGCCATCGGAATCAGGGCCGGCGACCATGTCGGCATATGGAGCACCAACTGGCCGGAATGGCTGCTGGCGCAGTTCTCCACGGCCTATATCGGGGCCGTTCTGGTGAACGTAAACCCGGCGTACCGGCTCCATGAACTGGACTACATTCTGCGCGCGGCCGACATCAAGGTGCTCCTGCTGACGGACACCTTCAAGCACAGCAATTATGAAAAAATGATTGTGGAACTGATTCCGGAACTGGCCGAATCCGCCTATGACGAGCGGGTGGCCCATGAACGGTTTCCCTGGCTGGAGCACGTGGTCAGCATCAAGAACACCCCCTCCTTCAAGGGAATCTGGCCGTGGAATGAGTTCATTTCCCAGTCGCACCAGATTCACCAAACGCAGTTGCTGGAAATGAACGCCGCCACACGGCTGGACATGCCGGCGAACATCCAATACACCTCCGGCACCACGGGCAGCCCCAAGGGCGCCACGCTGTCGCACCGCAATCTGCTCATGAACGGGTACCACATCGGCGGGCGGCAGCACATCACCGAGCAGGACCGCGTCTGCATCCCGGTTCCGTTCTATCATTGTTTCGGCTGCGTCCTCGGAACCATGACCTGCGTGATCCGCGGGGCGGCCATGGTGATTCCCGGAGAATCATTTGATCCGCAAAGCGTGCTGGCGGCTGTCGAAAAAGAGCGGTGTACGGGGCTGTACGGCGTTCCGACGATGTTCAACGCGGAACTGAACCTGCCCAATTTCGACGAGTACGACCTGGAAACCCTGCGCACGGGCATCATGGCGGGAAGCCCCTGCCCGATTGAACTGATGAAGCAGGTGACCCAGCTCATGCACCTGACCGAACTCACCATTGCCTACGGGTTGACGGAATGCTCCCCGGTGATTACGCAAACGGAGACGACGGACGCTATTGATGTGCGCGTCGGCACGGTTGGCAGGCTCCTGCCCGGTGTTGAGGCGCGCATCGTGAATCCGGAGACCTTTGGGGACGCGGAACCGGGCCAGCCGGGCGAATTGTGGGCGCGCGGCCATGGTGTGATGCTCGGATACTACAAGGACCCCGCCGCAACGGCGCTGACTATTCTGCCGGACGGCTGGCTGCGCACCGGAGACTTGGCCACCCGCACCCCTGCGGGGCATTACCGGATCACCGGCCGCATCAAGGATATGATCATTCGCGGGGGGGAGAACATCTATCCGCGCGAAATCGAAGAGTTTCTGCTGACGCATCCCAAAATATACGACGTTCAGGTGGTGGGACTTCCCGACGTCCACTATGGCGAGCAGGTTTCGGCATGGGTTATACGCAAGGACCCGTCGCTGACCGCCGAAGAGGTGAAAACCTTCTGCAAAGGTGAAATCGCCCACTACAAGATACCGCACTATGTCGCGTTCGTGGAAGAATTTCCGCTGACCGTGTCGAGCAAGATACAGAAATTCAGGCTGCGCGAAATGGGAATTGCAAAGTACGAGTTAAACGCGGCCGCGCGGACCGAAACAGCCTGACCGCGCGTTTTCGCCAGCCGCCCCGGCGCGCGGCGGTCACTTTCGGCCGGCCGCGGCCCTGCCTGTTTCCTCGGCCTTCTTCATAAACGCGGCCGCTTCATCCGTCCGCCCCATCAGGGTCAGCGTAAAGGCCAGATTGTTCATCGCCTTGATGAATTTCGGGTCCTGTTCGAGGGCCTTTCTGTAACATGCTTCCGATTCCGGGTATTTTCCCAGATTCATCAGGCCCCAGCCCATGTTGTTGAGGGCGTCCATGTGTTCCGGCTTCAGTTCAAGCACCTTCTTGAGCCAGGGCAGGGCCTCGTCGAAGCGCGCCTGGTCGAGAAGGAGTTTGCCCATATTGTTAAGGGCGTCGACATGGTCCGGCTTCAGTTCCAGCGCCTTTGTCAGGTACATTCTCGCTTCTTCGAAATGCTTCTGGTTTGTCGCGAGCACGGCCATGTTGTTGAGGACGTTGACCTGGTTCGGGTTCAGCTTCAGTGCCCTGTCAAGGTCTGCCTTGGCCTCCGCAAAGCGGCCCTGGTCCAGTGAAATCTTTCCCAGGTTTCCGAGGGCGTCCGCGGAATCGGCATTCAACTCCAGCGCCTTCGTCAGATATTTCCTGGCCTCGTCATTGCGGCCTTTCTTAAGGACGAGAACGCCCAGATTGTTGTAGGCGGCGCTGCTTTCGTAGCCCGCGTCGATGCACCGGCGGAAAAGCGTTTCGCCGTCGTACCAGTACCCGGCCTGCACGCCCGAGCATGCCGTCAGAAGAACGAGCACGGTGCCCGAGACTGCGGCCGCCGCGCGGGCGGGCACACGCCATGCCGCCGCAAGATCGGCCGCGCCCCAGGCGATCATGATGAATATGCCGATGAGCGGGATGTAGGTGTAGCGGTCCGCATGGGAAAAGGTGCCCGCCTGCACCAGTTCGATTA
>CAZOMH010000058.1:0-12227 GCA_964580415.1 uncultured Nitrospirales bacterium | reverse complement strand
ACCGGCCGCTTCGTTTACAAACAGCGTGTCCGTGGGCGAATGGCCCGGCACATGCACCACCCGAAATCCGTCTAGGAAGGCTCCATCGGGCAGGGGACGATCCAAACGGTCGATCCGGCACACAAAAGGTTTCTGGAGGGGGCGTCGTTCCAGCACGCTGGCGACAAGTTCCGACGGCGCTCCAAGTCCCTCCAGCAACCCGGCAATCCATGCATCGTGCCCGCCGTCAAAGGTGTAGGAAAGCGCCGATTGAAGCGCCATGTCCGGGTGGCCGCAGAGTTCCGCGCCCGATTCGTCCACCACCCGGCCCGCCAGGCCGGTGTGGTCAAAATGGTGGTGGGTGAGGATTACGCGCCGGATATCCCGCACCGTCGCGCCGCGTTCCGCCAGCGCCCGCACGAGGGCGCGCCACGCCTCTTCGGTGGGGAGTGCCGCATCAAACAGCGTCAGTGCTTCGCCGCCGTCGTACAAGTACATGTTCACGTCGCCAAAGTGGAAGGGCGTGGCAACGGATACCGATGCCAGCCGGCATGCTTCGAACGGCGCATTCATGGCCGCACTGCTACTGTATTACCAGCGCCGGGGCACTCGGGGACAGCGATGCGATGTACCAGTTGATCAACTCGGGACCGAAGAACAGGTACAGCAGGCCGCCGACGGCGAGATAGGGGCCGAACGGAAGGTAATGTCCTTCCAGGGTGATATTGTCGTCCGAATCCTTCTTGTCGTCTTCTTTCTTCTTTGTATCGTCTGTTTCGGGTTCGCCGGAGGCGGTGACCGTTGCCTCATCCCGTTTCCGGTAATAGAGCAGCACCGAAACGCCGATGAAGCTGCCGATAACCGAGCCCAGCATGAGCGCGCCAAGGGCGCCCTTCCAGCCCAGAAACGCGCCAATCATGGCGAGCAGTTTCATGTCGCCCATGCCCATTCCCGGCTTCTTGAGCAGCAGCACGGTAATCCGGTCCAGCGCAAACAGGATGCCCGCTCCGAGGGCGATGCCGCCCATCGAATCGAACACATCCAGCACCCGCAGTCCCGATGCCTGGCCCCAGTACATGCCCGCAAGCGAAAGGACCAGGCCGAGCGGTATTCCCGGCAGCGTAATCTGGTCCGGAATCGTCCAGTCCGCCAAATCCTGAAAGGTGATAATGACCATGGCCGCGCAGAGCGCCATATATACAAGGGTTGCCGGCGAATAGCCGAAACGCCAATAGGCCGCAAGGAAAAGAAGTCCGGTAATCAGTTCCACCGTCGGGTAGATAACGCTGATGGGCTGGTCGCAGTTGCGGCATTTGGCGCGCAGCAGGACCCAGCTCACCAAAGGAATGTTGTCAAACCATTGAATTTCATTCATGCACTTTGGGCATCGTGACCGCGGCTTTACAATGGACAGGCCGGCGGGCCATCGGCAGATGCACACATTGGCGAAACTGCCCAGGGTGGTGCCGAGGACAAACGACATGATCATGAAAAAGCCGTGCAGGACCTGCAAATCTTTCGGAAGAGGCGTCATAACGTTTTCCCATAATGCGGTTGTTGTCGCGCAAGTATACCCACGGCGGCGGTGCGCCGCAAAGTGCGGGCGGGAGCCGGGACGGACGTGCGGAATTTCCCAAGTGCGGGGGGGCGCGGTCCCGGCCCTCCATGGAAAACAGGCGGCTGGCCGCGTCCGCGGGCGACTGCCGGAGCGGGCGCGTGAGGTTCATTTTGGCCCCGTTCCTTCCCGGTCGGTGCCTGACCTATCCCCAGTTTGGTGCCACCTGCAAGGTGACCAGATGCCGTAGCGCGTCCAGGGCGTATTCCAAGCGCACTCCCTTGTTCCTGATGTAGAAATACCCCATGCGCAGCAGGTTGATGACGCGCGTCCTGCGTGTGTTGGCCTTGAGTTTCCGGTCGTACCCCTCGGCCTCGGCTGCGGCCCCGTGCGCGCTCAGCAGGATGAATGCCAGGGCCACGATGTAGAACAGGCGCTCATAGCGGCTGTAATCCTTGAGATGCACAGCAGCCAGGCTCATGCCCCAATCCCGGTTCTTCTCGTCCCGGAACAGCGTCTCTATCCACCATCTGCGGCGGTAGATGGACACCACCTCCTCGGCGGCGACATCGTCCATGTCGGTCACCAGATACCACGGCTCCTTGGCTTTCCTGTCGTAGACGGTGACCAGCCTGCCCGTAATGGCCTCATCGGTGCCCATTGTTCCGCGGCCCCAGTCCCTGGGCTTGTTCCCCCGGCGCAGGTTCAACTCCTTGACCCCGCCAATGTGGTGCTCCACATCAACCTGGAACACGCTGGACAGGCGCTGGACAAAGTGAAAGCCCTGCGAGACAGCCGCGCCCAGCCAGCGCCGGTTGCCAAAGCCGCGGTCGGCAACGATGATCACCCGGGACCGCGCGCAGCATATGTCTTTGAGCGCCTTGAGCGCCTCGTTCTCCGCCTGAACCATCTCCCCCTCCCCGACGCGCTTGGGCAGCACCTTGACGAAGAACGGGAGGCTGCGCCCGTTGCACGGAAGCGAAAACACGAGCATTTTGCCGTTGGAGACGTCCGTCCAGTCGGCCAGCACCAGCACCGGACCCTTCGCGGGTGCAAACGCCTCGAACAGTCCCCGGGCAATCGCCGGGCACTCGACTTGGCTGTTGCCCAGAAAACCGTTCACGCGCTTGATGTTGTGCTTGGCCGCAGTCTCCGTGCGCATGGCACGCCCAAGCGCGAGCACCCCCACGCCGCACAGTTCCGCGGCCGCAGGCACAATCGCGGCAAGCGTCTTCATCCGGGAACGCCGCACCCCCTTTACATTGGTCTCCAGCCATGTCAAAATCATATCCGGGCTGAGCATGTTGATGGCCTCCTGTTGAGGTTGTCGTTGATTGTTGAGCTGCTCAGCCCATCTTTGCACACAAATCGGGCTATTTTCAACAGATATACCGTTGTAATATCAACAAACACAAACAGTTACAAAAACACGGGATCTCTTAGGGCCGGTGTGCGGCCATTTTGCACTGGGGGTGAAGCATTGTTTACCATGGCACCAGAATAATTCTCTTCCAACCGGACAACGTGACTTTCCATGAACACCTCGCAAAT
Source organism: uncultured Nitrospirales bacterium (assembly GCA_964580415.1). Lineage (GTDB taxonomy): Bacteria > Hydrogenedentota > Hydrogenedentia > Hydrogenedentales > CAITNO01 > CAITNO01. The sequence continues at coordinate 9,142 of CAZOMH010000058.1, read as the reverse complement.
ACTCGAATTGCTGCAGATGGTGGCCGCAGGCGGCGCCTCTCCCGAAAACGCCCTGGAGCGGTTGCGCTCGCTGCCCTTTGAGGACCTTGGTTTTGCCAAGGTTGACCACCATCGTCCTCTGCGCAAGGGATATCCGGAGACGATCTTCTGCGAGGGAAAGACGCCGGACCAGATTGTGGCCATCGCCAACCGCATGCGCGAGCACGGCAGCAATGTGCTTGGCACCCGCTGCAAGCCGCAGGCTGTCGAGGCGGTGCTCGCCCGCTGCCCGGGCGCGGTTCATCACGAGGCGGCCCGCGCCTTCACCATCACGGTCGAGCCGTCGAAACCACTGGACGGATACGTTGCCGTGGTGTGCGCCGGCACCAGTGACATTCCCGTGGCGGAAGAGGCCGTGGTCACCTGCGAGGCCATGGGCTGCCGTATCGAGCGGGTCTACGACGTGGGTGTCGCCGGCATCCACAGGCTGCTCGGCCAGCGCGACCGGCTCGAGGCGGCCAGCGCCATCATCGTGTGCGCGGGCATGGAGGGCGCCCTGCCCAGCGTCATTGCCGGACTGGTCCGGGCACCGGTCATCGGAGTGCCCACAAGCGTGGGCTACGGTTCCGGTTTCGGCGGATTTGCCGCGCTCCTCGGCATGCTCAACTCCTGTGCCACCGGGCTGACCGTGGTCAATATTGACAATGGTTTCGGTGCGGCCGTCGCCGCCGCCACGATCAACCGCATCGCACACGGTGCGCTCCGGGAGCCAAAGGCATGAAATTCCTCTATCTGGACTGTTTCAGCGGCATCAGCGGCGACATGACCGTCGGCGCCCTGCTGGATGCCGGCGCCGACTTCACCCTCCTGCAGGACGGACTTATGTCTCTCGGCGTCCCGGGATTCCGGGTGGAAGCGGAGAAGGTGGTAAAACGGGGCATCGCCGCCACCCAGTTCCGGGTGATAGTGGAACCCGACGCACCCAGGCCGCACCGTCACCTCCATCATATTGAGGACATTATAATGGGCGCGCCGCTGCCCGAAACGGCCCGCGACGGCGCGCTCAAGACCTTTCGCCGTCTTGCGGATGCAGAGGCCGCCGTGCATGGAATTCCAGTGCAGAAAGTTCATTTTCACGAGGTGGGCGCCATTGACTCCATTGTGGACATCGTCGGTGCCAACCTTGCGCTGCACCAGCTGGGTGTCGAACGCGTGGCCGCCTCGCCGGTGCATGTCGGCGGCGGAACCATCCATTGCGATCACGGCATCATGCCCGTGCCGGCACCGGCCACGGCTATGCTCCTGAACGGCTGCCCCGTCGTCGGCGACGACCTTGACGCCGAATTGGCCACGCCCACGGGCGCCGCATTGGCCGTTTCCTGGACGGGCGAATTCGGCCCCATGCCCGCCGTGACAGTCACGGCGGTCGGCCATGGCGCTGGCGGACGCGACCTGCCCGACCGCGCCAACGTGCTCCGCGTCATCCTCGGCGACACCGCCCCGAAAGGAGCCGCGCCCGCCGAAACCGTCACGGTGATTGAGGCGTTGATTGACGACATGAGCGGGGAACTGCTGGCCCCCGCGCTGGAAGCGCTGCTGGCCGCGGGCGCGCGCGATGCCTTTCTTGCACCCGTCACGGCAAAAAAGGGACGCCCCGCCTCTCTCATCACGGTGCTGTGCGATACGGCGCTGCTTCCCGCCATGACACAAACGCTGTTTGAGCAGACGACCACGCTCGGCGTGCGTTTCAGGGAGGAACACCGAACCGTACTGGAACGCGCCTGGCGCACCGTGCCCACCGCGTACGGCATGGTTCGGATAAAGACCGGATTCATGGACGGAATCCCCACGGTGTTCCATCCGGAATACGAGGATTGCCGCGCCCGTGCGGCCGAAAGCGGCGTGCCCGTGCGGCGCGTGGCCGAGGCGGCGCTGGCGGCCGCCGTCGAAGGGAAATGGTGCGATGCGTAAAGAGCGGAAGGCCTTGTATCCCGGCAGTTTCGATCCGCCCACGCTGGGGCATTTGGACCTTATCGAGCGGGCCGCCAAGATGTTTGATCACGTTGTTGTCGCCATCGCCCGCAACGACGCCAAAACGGCCCTTTTCACGATTGACGAACGCATTGAAATGCTCAGGGAAATGGCCGGCCATTTGGAAAACGTGGAAATAACGCGGTTCGAGGGGCTTACGGTCGATTTCGCCCGCAGCATCGGGGCCATGGCGCTGATTCGCGGACTGCGTGTCCTGTCCGATTTCGAATACGAGCTTTCCATGGCGATCAACAACCAGAAGCTCAATCCCGAAGTTGACACGGTCTGCCTCATGCCCAGCGAACCCTTCCTCTTCCTCAGTTCGCGCCAGGTCAAGGAGATCGCCGCGCTGGGCGGCAGGGTGGATCACTGTGTCACCCCTGAAGTCGAAGCGCGTCTGCGCGCCAAAAAGCTGGGGCAGTAGCCCCTTCACGCCTGCGTCAAGGGGCGGAGCCGGTCTTCGGTGGTCCGGTTTCTGCAACACCGGACGCTTCAGCGGTGCGAATGGCGTGCGGTTCTGTCTTTGACAAAACGACCGGATCGGGATACACACCGAAAGAATGGGTTTGGTTGCGCACATCCAGAAATGGGGAAACAGTCAGGAGTTGCGCATTGCGCGCGCCATACTCGAAGACACCCGGGTGAGCGTGGGTGACGAGGTCGAAGTACCGGCGCACGGCGTCATCACCATGCGCCCCGTCAAGCCCGCCCATAAACGCCACAATCTCGATGCGCTGCCTGCGCGCGTTCCCAAGGGGCACAAGACCGCTGAGGAGGATTGGGACGGACCGCGCGGAAAGAAGTCATGGCAAGTGGCTGCCTTCTTTCCCAAGAAGGGCGACTACCTCTTCGCCGATTTCGACCCACAACCGGGTCATGAGCAAAAGGGGCGGCGTCCGGCGGGTCGGCTGGGACGCCGCGCTCCCGATAAGGCTCTGCAAAACTTCGGACGCCCTACTTCCCGGTGCGTTTCCAGGTCTCAATCCGGTCCTGCAACGGGGTATCGGAGGGTTGCGTCAGGGAAACGGGAACGGCCCAATGAACGAGCGGCGGCTGCACCGCCGGTTCGGTGATGGTCAGCAGGTAACGTCCCTGCCGGTCAAAGCAGACCTTTGCGGGGGTGGCGTCATTGCCTCCGGCCACCGGCAGCGCCAACACTTCCCGCCCGTCCCCGGCATCCCACAGCTTGAACGCACCGTCACGACCCGCCGTGGCGACACGCGTGCCCTCCGGACTGAAGGCCACGTCCTGAATGTCGCCGCCGTGCGCGGCGGCGCGCCACTGTTCGGTTCCCGTGTCGGTCTGCCACAACACCAGACGCCCGTCCTTGCCGCCGGTGGCGATCTTCTCGCCGGCGGCATCAAAGGCAATCGCGCTGACCAGCGAGTCGTGCCCCTGCAACCACTGGGGTGTGTCGGGGTGGCTCAGATTCCACAGGTAGGCGCCGCCGCGCCATTCCTTCTCCGACAGCACCTGCGCGCCGAGCGCAATCCGTTTCTGGTCCGGTGACCAGGTCAACGCCGCGGTAAAGCTGGTGGGAACGATGAACTGCGCCGACTTGGCCCAGGTGACCGTGTCGTACAGGGCAACCTCCTGCTGTTCCCGCATCAACGTCGGGTCTTCCGGCAGGGTACACACGGCAATTTGTGCGCCGTCCGCCCGAAAGGCAAGATCAACCACGCCGGACAGCTTCCACACAGAGGCACCCGAGACCGCATCGTACACATCCAACCACGACCCGGAACGCAGCGCCACAAACTGGTCCTGTGCCCCTGTAAACTCCACCCGGGCCGCATCGGCCGAAACAGGAATCCGGATGACCGATGAGCCGTCGGCCGTATTCCACAACAACACGGCCCGCCCGTGCGGCGGGGTTTCGACGGTTGCGGCAAGCCGGGTGCCCGCGCGATCAAAGGCAAGCAACCGCACTTTGGCGGCGGCGGTGTCCAGCGTTGCAGTGCGCATGCCCGTGCCGGTATTCCACAACGCAATGCCTCCGTCCACCGCACCGGCAATAATCCCCGCCGCACCGCTGGCCGCCACGGCACGGGGCGTAATGTAGTCCAGTTCACGGGTCAGATTCCAAAGCCGGGAGGTACCGTCAGACGACCCCGTGACGAGTTTGTCGCCCGCCGGGTTGAATGCGACGGACAGCAGGGGGCGGTCATGCCCCCGCAGCGTCTGGATTGGACGCAGGGCGGGACATTCCCAAATACGGGCCACGCGGTCCATTCCCGCTGTGGCAAGCCATTTTCCGTCCGGACGGAAGGCCACCCGGCGCACGGCCTCCGCATGCGCGCGGGAAACGCGCTGTTCGCTGTCTTTGCTGCGATCCCACAAGATCACTTCGCCGTCCGCGGTTCCCGCCGCCAGCAGGACCCCGTCCGGACTGAACGCCAAGGTGTCGGGATGGTCGAACCGGCCGTTAATCTCGCGGATTTTGTCGCCCTGCGAACAGTTCCAGACCTGTACGGTGCTGTCCAGCGCAAATGCGACGCGGGCACCGTCCGGGCTGAACGCGGCCCCATGCACCGAAATCACATCGCCCAAGTCTGCCCGACCGACCTTCTTTCCCGAAGGCAGGTCCAGCAGGGACACCGCCCGTTCGAGACCGTCCTCGCCAAGGTCGGCGCTGGCCAGGAGCATTTGCGTCCCGTTGGGAGACAGCCACACCTCAAACCCCTGCTGGGAACGCACGGGCCGTTCGAACACAACCGCCCCGGAATCAACATCCCACACGCGCAGTCTGCGGTCGGTATCAAGCGCGGCCACACGCCGGCCGTCGGCCGACAGGGCCAGAAAATTACGGGTCAGGGCGTCTCCGGGCTCGTCGAAACGGAACAGTTCGCGCCCGTCCGCGACATTCCAAACGGCCACGGCCCTGGCGGAAGACACCGCCAACCGCACGCCCGCCAAATCCACCGCGGCGGCGCTGCCGAATCCGCTTGATTCGACAAAGGTGCGGACCTTCTCCCCGGTGGCCAGATCATTGGCGGCCACCATCCCGTTGGGCCGCGCGGTAACCAGCAGCCTGCCCTCGTCGCAAAAGGCGGCAAAGAGGCCGCCTGTGCGCAGGACCATGCCGTCTGCATTGGCCTCGCGGACCAGGTGACGCCATTCCCAGTCGCGCAGCGCGGCGGGCGCCGCCTCCAGCAGTGACCGCGCCTGGCCCATCCGGCTCTCCTGCACGGAACGCTGGGCCAGGGCAATGTTTGCGTAGTACAGTTCGTGCTCCGCCTGCGTGCGCTCCCGGTCCGCCGTGATCCGGTCCGCCTCCGCCGACAGACGCGCCTGTTCGGCCAGGTCACGCGCGGCGTTCGCCCGGGCGCCTTCCTGCGCGGAAATACGCGCCTGCATGCGCGCCGCATTGCGCTCCCGGTACACGCGCATGCAGGAATAGACGTCCAGCACCAGCAATGCCGCCACCGCCACGGTGACGGCGGCCAGCGCGCGGCGGTGCCTTTCGGCAAAACGGTGCGCCATTTCCGCGAAATGATACTCGTAGGCGCCCACATATCCGCCCGACAGGTAGCGCTGCACCTCTTCGGCCAGCGCTTGGGCCGACACGTACCTCTTTTCGGGATCGCGGTCCATGGCGCGTCCGCAAATTGCGACCAATTCTCCGGGAACGCGCGGTTCCAAGTGACGTACCGGACGCGGCAAAAAGGCAGACACGCGTTCCAGAAACTCGCGGGGCGCGAGTCCGTCATGGGGAGGTTTCCCTGCCAAGATTGCATACAGCACCGCCCCAAGGGCATAAATGTCAGACCGCTCGTCGAGTGCTTCCGGATCGCCCGATGCCTGTTCCGGCGGCATGTAGCAGGCGGCTTTCTCCATAACCCCGGCGTCGGTCTCCCGCATCCGGTTTACCGCCGCGCGCAGATCGCCTGCGTGAATATCCCTTATTCCGCGCACCCTGGCAACGCCCCAGTCGATCACAACCGTCTCGCCGAACGCTCCAATCATCACGTTGACGGGGTTGATATCGCGGTGGATGACGCCGCGGCTGTGCGCATAGGCCACGGCCTGGCACAGCCCGAGGAAGTGGGTCACAAGGCCGAGTCTTTCCGTCAACGCGGCCCGCGCGGCAATTTCCTCTTCCAGCGTCCGTCCCTTGACGAGGCGCATGGTGTAATACAGTGAGCCGTCCGCGCGGCAGCCCAATTCGTAGACCGGAACAATGGAGGGATGCTCCAGTTGGCCGGTAATCCGCGCCTCCTGCAGAAACCGGGCGAGTCGGGGAACCGTGAGAGGATCGGCAAACGGCTGCCCTCCGCCCCCCGGAGCGGTTTCGGAAAGCAACTGTTTGAATGCCACATTGCGGCCAATATGGGTGTCATGCACAAGCAGGATTCGGCCCGTGCCGCCCGTGGCAAACGTGCGAATTTCCCGGTACCGTCCCGCATGCTCGCACACTGCAAGAGACTCGGCCCGTGCTGGGGCCGCCTCTTCCGGCTCCACCGGTTCAAGCGGCTCTTCGGGAACAACAGCCGCCGTGGAAATACCCGAAGAGACACTGCCCGACGGCGCTTTGTCCCGGTCGTCTTCGGCCGGGACGGCACCCCCGGAGGGGGGGCCGGGCGGGTCGGTTTCAGCAGGCATATCCGCCAGTGCGGGTGAAAGGGACGCTTTGCGCCAAAGCGAGGCAAAAGCCGCGAGGGCGTTGCCGCCGCGCAATTGCAGTTCCCTCTCCACCATGGCCGTGACTCTTTCACGTTCCTGCGTGTTCAGAAACCCGGCCAAGACCATGCGTTCGCCGAGATCAGCGGCATCTCCGGCACCGCCAATACGGGCCGCGGCGGCAAGCTGTCCCGGAGACACCTTGCCCGCCGCAACAGCGGCCAGAGCGAAGAGAAGATTGTGATTTGGGTCCATGCCTGAAGGACGCCTCACGTTGACAGGCCACTCACCCGGCACCTGCGCGTTGATTGTCCACAACGGCGGGAAGCGATGTCAATACGACCGGGTTTGGCAAGAGCCGCGGCCGGAAGCCGGGCTTGCGATTCTTTTTTGCAAACTTGACCTAAGTCAAGGATCATTCCCCGGTTTCGGGGCATACTTCGGTCAGAGAACGACGGCGGGTCGGACCGCAGGGAGACCGAAAATGGCGCTCAGAAATATCATACGCATTGAGGAAAACCGCTGCAACGGTTGCGGAAACTGCGTCACCGGGTGCCATGAAGGGGCGCTGAAAATCATCGACGGCAAGGCCCGGCTGGTGCGCGAAAGCTTCTGCGACGGCTTGGGCGCCTGCACCGGCACCTGCCCCACCGGCGCGCTGACCATTGAAAAGCGCGACGCCGGTGAGTTCGACGGGGCGGCTGTGGCAGTGTCCGCCGCGGCCCCGGCGAAAGAGCCGGCACGGATGCCGGCGCTCCCAGTGGCCCATGGGGGCGGGTGCCCGGGGGCAATGCAACGACAGTTGAGGCCCGCCTCGGCGGGTGCGCCCGCGGACGCTTCACCCTCGCAACTGGCGCAATGGCCCATCCAGTTGCACCTGATTAACCCTCTTGCACCGCAGTTCCAGGGCGGCCACCTGCTGGTGGCCGCCGACTGTACCGCGTTTGCATTCGGCGCATTCCATACCGCGTTTCTCAGGGGCAAGGCACTGGTCATTGCCTGCCCCAAGCTGGACGACGACCGCGGGTATCTGGAAAAGTTGACCGTGCTATTCACCGAAGCCCGACTGGCCAGTGTCACCGTGGCGCGCATGGAAGTGCCCTGCTGCGGAGGGCTGGTGCAGTTGGTGGCGGAAGCCCGCGACCGGGCCGAGTCGGCACTAAAGATTGAGGAAGTAATTGTCGGTGTTGAGGGCGGCATTGCCAGGCATAGAACGCTCTAAGAATATGTCTTGTTAAACGTGGGACGCATGCGCGTACTGCGAAGTGAATGTGTGGGAAACAGAAAACCGCCAGGAGAGAGAATTATGGGAATGTATTGCTTCCAGTGCGAACAGACGGCCAAAGGCACGGGCTGCAACGCTTTCGGCGTGTGCGGAAAGGACCCCGAGACCGCCGCATTGCAGGATCTGTTGAATTATACGACCAAAGGAATTGCCCAGTATGCCCACCGCGCGGGAAAACTGGGCGTCACGGACCGTGCCATCGACCGTTTCGTAGTCGAATCCCTCTTTACCACGGTGACCAACGTCAATTTCGACGCCGATTCACTGGTGGGAATGATTCGCAGTGCCGATGCCGTTCGCGCCCGCGCCAGACACCTTTATGAGAAGGCCTGCGCCGCGAAGGGCCTCACGCCCGAACAGCCGGCCGGACCGGCGCAGTTCGCGCTCGCCGCGACGCGGGACGAACTGGTGCGGCAGGGTGAAAAGGTGGGAATCGAAGCGCGGCTCCAGCGCTTTGGCAGCGATGCCGGCGGCCTGCAGGAACTGGTCTTCTACGGACTCAAGGGCATGGCCGCCTATGCCGAACACGCCACGGTGCTGGACGTGGAGGACGACAGCGTTTATGCGTTCGTGCATGAGACGCTCGATTTCCTCGCCTCCGACCCGGAGAATGTCAACTCGCTGGTTGCGCGTGCCCTCAGGGTCGGCGAGGTGAACCTGAAGGTCATGGAAATGCTGGACACGGCAAACACGGGCCGCTACGGCCACCCCGAACCGACCCGGGTGCGCGTCACGCCGGTCAAGGGCAAATGCATTGTGGTATCCGGCCATGATCTGCACGACCTTGACCTATTGCTGAAGCAGACCGAGGGCAGGGGCGTCAATGTCTACACGCACGGCGAAATGCTGCCGTGTTTGGCCTATCCGGGCCTCAAGAAGTACAGGCATCTCGTCGGCAACTACGGCGGTGCATGGCAGGACCAGGCCAAAGAATTCGACGCCTTCCCCGGTGCCATTCTCATGACCACCAACTGCATCCAGAAACCGCGTGCCAGCTACGCAAGCCGCATTTTCACCTCGGGCCTTGTGCAGTGGCCAGGGGCCATCCATGTCACCGACCACGACTTCACGCCCGTGATTGAGGCCGCACTGGCCGCGCCCGGCTTTGCAGAAGACGCCGAACCGCACATGATTACCGTGGGCTTCGGCCACAATGCGGTCATGAGCGTGGCGGGACAGGTCATCGATGCGGTGAAGGCGGGCAAGATTCGCCGCTTCTTCCTCATC
>CAZOMH010000057.1:0-12345 GCA_964580415.1 uncultured Nitrospirales bacterium | reverse complement strand
TAGTAGCGGGGCTCCTTGCCGCTGCCGTCATCGAAGTAGTTTTGCAGGACGATGGACTCCTGTGCCGGTGCCAGCCCCTTCCACGCGCGGTACTTGGCCCAGAGTTCGTCGGGCTTGGGGAAGGCGTCCAGCGGCAGTTCCGCCTCCGGAGCGTCCGCCAGACCGGTGTTGTCGTGGAAGAGGAAGGCGTCGCCGTTGGAGGAGAAGACGAAGGGGATGTCGAGCGTGGCGGCGTACTCCAGCGCCTGCTGCATTCCGTCGCCGACGGCGTGGGTGTTGTCCTTGGCCTCGATGAGCGCGATGGGGATGTTGGGGCGGTAATAGAGGATGTAGTCGGCGCGCTTGGCCTTGCCCCGCGTCACCAGCCTGCCGCGCACGATGATGCGGCCCTTGGTGAAGAAGACCTCTTCCCGGACCTGTGACAGGACATCCCAACCCGCCTGCACCACGGCAGGGGTGATGTATTTCGTGCAAATGTCCCGCTCGCTCAGGTCTTTCTTGTTCAAGACTCGCCCTCACAAAGGCCGTCAACGCACGTGTCCGGGGAGCATCCCCCGCACAAGTGTAGTGCTTTTGCCGGGTGTTTTCCAAGCGCGAGACCGGGCACCACGCGCAGCGCCGTCGCAAACCCGCATTTGGCGCGCCGTCCCCGTGGCAAGCGAAACGTCAGGACCATATCAGGTGCACGAGGAGACCCAGAGGAACGGCAGGCCGCCTCCCGCTCCGCATCTGGCGGCCGAGAGGCGGCGAGATGCCGGTGCCGGAGACTTTCGGGGTCCAATGGAAATTTGAGCGAACGGGGCGGTCTGCGTGGACGGCCCCGTGAACGGCCGACGGCGTCGCGGACATGCAAACCGACGCCGGAATGAACAACCAAGGAAGGACACAGAAGAATGCGCAACATCATCGCCAAGCTCGGGGGAATAGCCCTGGGCGTCCGCAGGAACACGACCAGAAGGAGGATCGGCGCGAGGCTCGCACTCGCGGGCATCGTCGGCATCCTGATGTGCTCCTGCGGCGTCGGGGGCGGGAACGTCGCCCTCGTGAAAAAGGGGGTCCTTGAAGCCAACCAGAAGACCACCGTCGGCGAGGCCCTGGACAACTACGGCTTCTTTCGGTCGTGCAAGTGGGAGAGCGGCAAGACGGCGAACGGCATCGAGTTCGTGAACGCCGTCGGCGACCTGGACATGGACAAGCTCAACGTCTGGGGCCAGGAGGGCAACAAGGGCGAGGTGACCGGGCTCGTGGCGACGTTCCAGTTCGCCATCAACCGCGATGGCAAGACCTTCGAGCACACCTACTCTGACGTGAAGGCGGTCATGAAGGATGGCGGTCTGGCCGACATTCACGACCTCGTCAAGACCGTGTACGACAACAACCGCAAGCCCGACGCCGAGAAGAAGGTAATGCCTATATCCAGCGGACAGGGCCAGAGACTCTTTAATGCCCTTCCGAAAGGGGACGAGGCACTGTCGAGGATCTACGCCAACGAGCCCCTCCTCAGATTCTGAGTCTCGGCGAACGAGCCGACGCGGGCGAGGGAAACGCCCGCGTCGGCCACGGTGCCGAGCTTTTTGTTTCGGCTGCACCGGTCGGGCTGTTGGGCACACGCAGCGCCCCCCAAATCGAATTTGGGTTGACCCTGGGGACGATGGATCCCCCGGAGTGGATGCCAGATGCACACTGGCCGCCATGACACCCAAATCCGCCGCGCCCCGGCGGGAGAAAACTCCATGTGGGACAACGCCTTCGGCCAAAGCCTGCAAAACCTGCAAAAAAGCCGCAGGGGTTTGCCACGGCAGACTGGGTGGTCTGTTCCGGCACCCCGGTGTCCCCGGCGAGAAGAAGGGGGAGGGGATGAGAGGAAGCAAGCGACGATGATGAACCATGCCCACCACGCCTCACTCGCTTCCTCCGCATCCAAGACCTGCATCGGGCCGGTGAGCCGTTGGAACGTCTGGCCCCCCTTGCCAGCGTGAGCGGCCCGGTGCGACCACCCATGCTGGCGTGGATTGCGGCACCATCGCCGCCCGACAGGCCGAGGCGGTGCCCGGGCCCCGCACCAGACACCGCCGCCAACGTTTGCTCAATGCGTCACTTTGCGTCCGCCCAAGTGTTGCAGACTTTGGCCTCGGTCAAATTGCGGACGCAGCCGTTCGGGAAGACGGCGAGAAACCCATCCGCCATGGTCTTCTCCACGACTTTCACGACTTCATCAGCGGTTTCGCGGCTGCACTCCACCACGACCTCGTCGTGGACCACATTGACCAGCCGTCCGAGACCTTCCAGCCTGCCAGGCAGAAGAGCGAGGATGTGGAGGAAAACCTCGGCGAGCCCACCCTGTACCGTATGATTAAGTGCAGCAGTGATTGCCTTCCGGTCACCCGGCTCGAAGCGGCGGACGCGCCCGCCGGGCGTAACGGTCTGGCCATAATTCTGCGCACTCTGGATATTCCGTTCCTGGAAGAGACACACACGCGGATAGGCCGAGAGAAATGCCGCCTTGATCCGCTTGGCCTCGTCCAGTGTCATGGCCAAACCTTGGTCACGCAGGGCACCCTTCATGAAACTCCCCGGACTCTGTCCGAACGCGAAGGCGAATACCACAGACCGCGCCCATTTCCTTTGCTCCTTGGTCACCTCTTCGGGCTGGATGTGCAGCAGATGGCTGGCCGTTTGAATGTATAGGTCATGGCCCGCTTCGAAGGCCCGGTTCATCCTGCTCTCGTTTGCCAAGCACGCGAGTACTCGGCACTCGGCAAAGCTCATGTCGGCTATCACGAGCAGGTCGCCCTCGCTTTTGGGAGTGAAGAGCGCCCGGAATGCGCGATCTCTGGGGATGTTCTGGAGCGCGGGCATGTGACTTGCCAAACGCCCGGAGATGGTTCCGGCCAGTTCGTAACTGGAGCGGATGCGACCGTCGGGACCGACGGCCGCGGCGAAGCGGTCACCGTAAGTGGAGACCAACTTGTCGAGACCCTTCCACTCGGCCAGCTTCGCCAACGCGGGGGTGCTGTGTCCGAGTTCGGCCATCGCCCCCTTCGAAGAGGACAGCAAGCCGCTCTTCAGGCGCTTCCCGCGCGCGACCACTTCGGATGGAAGGAGTTCGCGCTGGGCCTCATCCATGCCCTCCTGCGTCCGAAGATCCACGCCCTGCGGCAATTCCGCGCGCACTGCATCCCGCCGCTGCCGCCACTCGTTGACGAGTGCTGCGTGCCGCGCGAGGTCGAAGGGCATCCCGTTCGTCTCGATCTGCACGATGGCCGCAATCGCGGAGCGCATGAGCTTGTAAACGCTTTCCACGTGACTCAAGCGAAGGCGGCGGAGAAGCTCATCGTACAGTTGGGGCAGGAGATGCACCTCCAAGGCCGCGCGCTGGAGCTGTTCCTGCGTCAGGCCCACGCCGTCCCAGCCGGACGGAATTCCTTCCGTGAAGATGTTCACGCCAACCGCCCTATGCAAGACGCTTTCCAGACTCAGGACTTGGTATTTCGAGTTGGTCGGATCTTTGGCGTCGGGATTTGTGGTTTCGTTGGTCAGCGCATTCCACATGAGCTGGGTTGACTCCATGGCATCCACGGGAACGCCCGCGTGGGCGAGGTGCTTCCAGGCATGGACGCAGTCGTGCGCGACCAGTCGTCCAGACAGGAGCGGCTCCAGGATTTCGGGCAGCGCGCCGTAGCACGCGTTGCAGTCGATGAGTATCGCGTCGCCGCGTTTCGCGCCCAATGCGACGAGTCGCAGACTGGAGAGTATCGGGTCCAGACCCGCCCTGATGTGGGTTGCCCACTCGGGCACCCTGGCCGTCTTGACGCTGATTGCCACGGTGACGTTCTTTGCAGTGAGCATTTCGACGGCGCGCACAGCCTCCGCGACATTGGCGATGAGGTGAAAGCCCCTGGGCTGCGGGCAGGCCGTCACGGCCGGTTCCACGGCGGCCGATGACGGGGCGGGTGGGACCGCACGCGGCACGGCGGGCGGGGCGTTCGGCACATGCTCGCGCGTCAGCGGCGGGCTCGGCACGACTTCGCGCTGACTGCGCGAGCGCAGCTCACGTTCCACTCGGCGAACGGCAGCGGCGACGAACTTCTTCAGATCCAGATTGCCGTTCCGCCACGCGTCGGTAACGTCCTTGCCGCCCGGCGCGGGGACATACACCGCCCGGCTGTACTCCGCCTCGTAGCCACGGGCGGCCTCCATCCCGGCCGGATCGTCATCTAGCGCCAGGACTATGCTCTCTGCCTGATCGAGTGCGTGCGCGGCCTCCGGGCCGAGCGGCGCATTCACGCCGCCCAGCGCGACGACAGCCACGCCGGTGTCCTGGGACAGCTTCATGCCGCAGAGGGCGCTTTCGACCACGGCAACGACGCCGCTGAACGCGTCATTCGTCGCCGCAATGTAACTGGCCTCCGGTTTGGACCCGGTCAATGACCTGTACCTGCCCCGCGTTCCGTCCCAGCGCCGGATGGTCAGGCTGACCACGCCCCTGCCTCGCACGATGTGCGGCACGATGATTCCGTCGGGGATGACAACCTTCCAGACCTTCGTACCGTCCGGACGCTGGTAGGACGGCTTCAGCCCGAAAGTTGAACGCCAGAGCGGCGGGCATCGCTGAATGCAGCCCAAGCGGTAACGTCGGATGGTGTCCTTGCTCAGCCCGCGTTCGGCGTGAAGGAAGGTAAGTGCGTCCTCGCTTTCGGCAAGGTCCTCCTCCCCGTCCTCGATCAGCCTCCACACCGTCTTCTGCCATGCGTCCGGATCAACGACCTCGTTCGGCTTCAGGTCCGGCGGTGGCGCATCTCCCCGAGCATCCGCGTACCGGCGCGCCTTCGCCGCAGCCGCTGCGGGGTCAAGGCCCAGCACGAGTTCAAAAAGGCGGCGAAAGCCACCTTTCTCACCGCACCTTCGGCAGTGAAAACCACCGGTGCCAACCCAAACCGCGAATCGGTCTTCGCCGCCTCCGCAAAACGGACAGGGGCCGCGAAGGACGCCGGGACCTCCAGGGATTGTCAGATTCAGGCCCATGTCCTCAAGTCCAGAAAAAACGCTCATGCCATCTATCTCCAGGGCGCAGCCGCGCCCGAGTTCTTTCCTGTTGGGGCGGCGGGCCTTGTGGTCCGCCGCCCCTTCAGTCAGGGGTTAGCGCACGCGCATGCCGAGTTCGCGCATTGCCGCGAGCGTCAGGCGGCACACCTTCCTGGCCTTGGCGACGCCCTGACGCTTCGGCATGTCGGACTCGATAATCCATCCATTCGAGACCAGCACCGGAAGAATCTGATCGAGCATCTGCTTCGGGCGGATGTTGTGTGGCGCATTGCGGTAGTAGATGTCGCGGGTGAATTCGGTCATGCCCTTCTCCTTCATCCACGTCAGCAGCGCGTTCGCCGGTTCCAGGTATCTGTCCTGCGGCGGCGCGTAGGTCAGTCTCAGGGCCTCGGCTCCAAAGAACCGGGCAATCTCGACCCCCCTCTGGACGAACGCGGCTTCCAGGCACTGCGACTCGTTCCCCTCTGCCAGTTGCAGGGTCAGGCCGATGCGCAGGGCCATCTGCGGCAGCTTGTTGAGGACGTCGAGCGCTTCTTCGCGGGTCTTGCTCAGGCGACCCATGAGGGCCTCCACTTCGTTGCAGTACTGCGCGAAGCACTGCTCCGCCTCAACGGTCATTTCCAGGGCCTTCGGCTCAAGGTCGTTCAGCGTGCCTTCGGCGACGGGCAGCGGCTGGGTGAGCCAGTGGGTCATGAAGGCGTCATACCCCTTCACGGCCTCAAGGGCGTCAGCAGTCTCCATTTGGAATCGGTAGGAGCGCGACCCGATTTCTGAATCCGGGTAGCACATCAAGAATCTGCTGAGGATCCCCTGCTGGCGATTCATCCGGTTCTCGATGAACCCCCTTGCGACTAACCACTGTCCCATAAGCAGGATCCCGAGGCACTTCCGGGACACGTGAATCGCGCCTTCGGCCTTTCTGAAAATGGTTATTGGCATGGCATCATTAAGGTTCGACAGGTACCCGATCATCTCCTGGTGGCTGTCGCTCTTCAAGGAGTGCCCTCCCAGAAACACGGCGGCCTCGTCGTTGAAAAGGCCTATCGCGCCCCGGCACTTGGTGAGGAAAAAGGCGAGCGCGGCCGATGTCGTTTCCGAGAACGTGAGGTAAGGACGAATCAGGTCATCTGCCTCGCCCCGCGTGTCCTTGTCGGCCATGAGGATCGCCCGCTGCCGCTCGTAGTTAGCCACCAGTTCCTGCTGGAAGCGCATCACCGGAGCGAGCAGCTTTCGGTAGAGGCTGGACTTCCCGGACCCGCTGCTCCCAATGATCAGCAGGTAGAGGCTGACCGGAATCGGCGACCCGAAGGCCATGATCGAGAAGCGTCCCTGGACGGCCAGGTTCACACAGCCGAGCAGTGCGACGAGACTCATCGACAGCGGCGCCCGCGACAGCTTCTGCAGCGCGCGCGCCCAGTGAACCATCCGCTCGCCGAACGCTTCCACCGGGATCGGCGGCGCGGGCGGCAGGCTGCAGCTCAAGGGAGAGAATTCCGGTTCCGCCGCCGCGGCGTCCTCGCGCCGCCGCGCCGCATCCCTGTTCATCTGCGCTTCGATTTCGGCCACCCCGTCGTCGCTGTCGTTGCCCGTATCGGTGTCCACTTCGACCGCGACGGCATCGCCCGCGTCGGTCGGTGTGGCGGGGGCCGGGCTGGCGGTTTCGGCGGGCTCCGCCGCCACCGCCACGGCGGACTCGTCCCCCGTGGCGCGGATGACCCGTTTTGCGATTTTGATCTTCGGTCTCTGTGACATAATGCGTTCTCCTTTGCCCCGTAGGGCGCTGGCGGAAACCGGGTTCAGTCAGCTCACAAGAGCTCCTTTGCTGCGGTCTTCCTTCGTTCCGTTTACGCCTTCCGGTCCATAGCCGGTGGGGCCGTAATATTGAAAAAAGATTACCACCAAGAATGCTTTGCGTCAAGCGTAAATCATTGAAAATAAACGACTTACAGAAGCATAACTGCGATTGGCGTCCGGTTTTGGCGGGAACAGCGCCGCGCGCGGCTTGCCCCTAGGAAGAAAACATGGCAGAATAAAGTTCGCGGGTTCGCTCGTTTTGAGGCCATTTCCGCAGCTTCGACAGTGATTTCTCTTGTTGGGAGGTATCTATGGGTGCGATTTTGGATGCTCTACAGCAGCGCAAGACGCCCATCCGCATCGCTGTCGGGGACCGCGCGGCGCAGGCCAAACCCTCAGGGACTTCCATCTCGGTGGAAGAGAAATGCGAGTTGCTGGAAATGCTCAGACTGGGGATGAGTTACAAAGAGGCTCGAACGGCTTTCAAGGTCCGCACGGGGAAGGATGTGAAGGAAAGGTCACTGGCCCGATGGGCCGCCGAAGCCGTGCATGGCAAAGGGGCCTCCATCGCCGAACGAATCGAGGACAGGCGGCCAGCCCGCAGCGGAAGGGGCGGTTGCGTGGAGGGAGGCTTCAAGGTCGCGCTTGTCGATCATCTCAACCGAAACTTCACGACATGGAAACACCTGCATCCTGATCAATGTTGGTGCCAATGGCAGCTTGTGGAAATCCGGTTCTGGCTGGTGTTCGGTGTGCTCCCCGTGCGTGTTTCGCTGTTCGACGCGGAGTTCCGCAACCAGTCGCTGGTCAACGTGGCCGGTGACGCGGACTGGGCCGAATGGTACGACCAGCAGATCACAACCCGATTGGCGGGAGGAGATTTGGACTCGGGAGTGCAGGACCTGCTCGATGCCGTTTCCAGAGCGTTTCCATCATTCGAGCCCATGGCGCACAAGGGCAAGCTCAAGTTCTGCGAGCGCAGCATCCGCGACGGCCTCCGTGCAGGCGGCTACGTGGAGAGCAACCCACGGAAGCGGCAGTCCACGTCGCCACTGGTTCGGCTGTCCGCGCCGGTGTGGGTCAAGGCGACGGGTGGCGTTCAGGATGGTGGCCAGACTGAGGTCAGCGCCGTCGCCGGAGAAGATACCCCGAGTTCCGCGCCGGAAACGGAAAGTGTGCCGATGCCCAAAGAGGGTGGAGCGAAACAGGGGCCTGTCTGAGTTCAGTCAGTGACAGTGTGGTCATGGACTTGGCGTTTCTGCTGTCTTGCGGCACTCCCCTTGGCGAGTCCCTTGGATCCACATTTCGGTTTCGTGCCAGATGGAGGCGAACCCATCGCTGTTTTGTTCTCCGGTCCACCTCCCCACCACTGGCTCATTGCGGTGCTTCCTGGGTTGCCGCGTGTGACCGCCCGAACGTGGGCGATACTCTTTGTTTCGGCGCGTGTCTGTGAAACTTGCCGTGCCTGCTGCGTTCCTGCATGGCCGCGTGGCATTGTGTTTCGGCGCAGGCGGTTTGGCAAAGGCAAGTCATAAGTGTATTATCTCTCCTGTCACTCAGTCAATTGACTTAAAATCCGTTCCCCGTAAGGGGATGAGGGTTCGAGCCCCTCCTCGCGCACCAAGACATCTCCCTGGGGCGCAAGGAGTTTTGGGGGTCGGGTGCACCCGACCCCGCCGACACTCGGAATTTCTTCCGGTCCACCTCCTGTCCTTTTTGCGCCGCTTTGGTGTTTGCCGGGTTCTGGCGCGCTGTGCTGGCTGCCGGGAGTTGCTGGCGCTCTTCGGCGGCTACTTTGCCAACACGACAACGCAGAAGAGGCTTCCAGCCTCTTTCTTCCGGGTCATCGATTCACGCCCAATGAACGCGGCAAGATGCCGCGTCTACTTTGGCCCGCTCCGTACCGCCAGCGTCTCGCCGGCCTTGTCCTCGTACCGCAGGCGTCCCGCCTGCCTGTCTTCCCACCGCCAGCCGAGAGCAAGAGCCAAAGCACAAGGCCGCCGGGACGGCGGCGGTACGGAAGGCCAACACCCCGCCTGCCCTGTTCCGTACCGCCAGCGTCCCGCCGGCCTTGTCTCCGTACCGCAGGCGTCTCGCCTGCCCTGTCTTCCGTTCCGCTACGGGCTCCTGACACGGCTTCCCGCTGTCGCGGGCCGTGTCCTGAGCCCTGCGCTGCCCTGCGCTCTCAAACATGTTCAAGCAGAAAACCTTTCAGGCGGTAAGGCGGTAAAGCAGTCAAGCATTAAGACCTGGCGAGGCGGAAGCCCACGTCGGTGCTCGTAGACGCCGGGGTGCTGGCGTAGCGAAACGCCGAACGGCAGCCGCCGAAGTTGTAGCCCCAGCCACCGCCCCGACGCACACGGCTCGCGCCCGTTCCGGGACCCGTCGGATTTGTCAACGCGCCTGCACCGTAGGCCGCATACCAGTCGCCGCACCATTCCCACACGTTGCCGCTCATGTCGTACGCGCCCACCGGGCTTGGGCTATTTACCGTTGTCACCGCCCCGTTCGGGCTTACATTGGTCCCGTCGAACCAGCCCACTGGCGACGTGTAGGGCATCGCGGTCAGGCCCAAAGCGTTCACGTAAGCATAAGTGCTCCCGTTGTACCAGTAATCATTGCAGCGGTTGTTGCTTCCCGGTCCCGAGCTCGTATCGCTCAGGAATTCGTATATCCAGTGCTTCGTCCCGTCCCACGCCGCAGCCCGCTCCCATTCCGCCTCCGTCGGCAGGCGGTAGCCGCCCGACGTCGGCGGCGCCACCGTCAACGGCCAGTTTGCCGTCGTCATGTCGTAGCACACCGTCAGCCCCTGCCACTGGCTCAGCCAGTTGCAGAACGCCACCGAGCCATACCACGACACATTTTCCACCGGGTGCGTGTCCATTGAATAGTTCGTCGTCCCCGGCAGGCCCACCTGCGTCTTCGACGAAAACACCCCGCCCGAATACTGGATGTTGCAGTGGCCGTCGGTGTAATTAAGAATGACCTGCAGGTTGCCACCAGCATAGATATTGCCCGTGCCTGCCCAGGCCGCATCCGCACTGGTCTTCAGGTAGCCCTGCGCCAGCGCCCAGTTCAGCACGTCGCAGTACTCCTTGTTCGTCACCTCGAACTTGCCCAGCGTGTAAGCACCCAGCGTCACGTTGTGTATCGGGTCCTCGGCGGTGCTGCCGTAGGTGGTGTCGTCGCCCGCCGCCGTCCGGCCCATCGGGAAGCTGGCCGTCGCCGCCACCGATACCGTGGTGGGAACCACAAAGATCGTGTCGCTCACCACGCCAGACACGCCATCCGGGTTCTGCACCTTGAAGTACACCGTGCGCGTTCCCACACCGCCGGACAGCGTGAAGGCCGGCGCCGTGCCGTAGGCCGTCCAGACCGCGCCCGAGAAGTCGCTCGCCTCGCTCGCCATGTACTGTGTCGGGCTGTTCGTGGCCGTGTTGTTCAGCGTCACCGCAAGCGGCATCGTCGTTGCCGCGCCGCTGTTGATCGCGAACGAGGTGACCACGGGCGGCGGCGGAACGAAGCTGGCCGTCACGGTGATACTGGCCATCACGTTCGTATCCGTGCGCGTGGCCGTCAGCACGCCGTCGCTCCATTGGGAGAAGAGGAAGCCCGAATCGGGCACGGCTGTCACGGCCGTGCCGCTTGCATCGTAATTCACCGTTTGCGGTGACGTGCCCGTGATGGTCCCGTTCGCCCCGGCGGTATAGGTCAGTGTGTAGGTGTTGACGGCAAAGGTCGCCGTGACGGACAGGTCGGCGATTACAAACGAATCCACGCGCCCGGCGCCTCCGTAGCCGTCGGACCATTGCACGAAGTGGTACCCCGGGTCCGGAGCGGCGGTTACGAGCGTGCTATTCCCGCCGTAGTTGACCGTCTGCGGCGACGGCCCGGAAATCGAGCCGTGCGCGCCCGGCGTGTAGGTCAGCGTGTAGCTGTTAATCGCGAAGGTGGCCGTTACATTGATGTCGGCAGTCACGTTTGTGTCGGTGCGCGGGTTGTCCGTGTTGCCGTCGGACCACTGTACGAAGTGATAACCGAAGTCGGCCACAGCCGACACGGCCGTGCCGCTGCCGCCGTTGTTCACCGTCTGCGGTGAGATCGGCACGGCACCGGTGAGCGTCCCGTTCGGCCCGGCCGTGTAGGTCAGCGTGTGCTGGACCACGCCGTCATCGGCGAGCACGCGGAGGGCCGCGTTCGCAATGGCCTCGTTCGGATAGTCCGCCGCGATGTTCCACACGATGTGTTTGCCCGTGCCCGCCGTCACCCCGGTAATATCACCGGTGACCGTGGTCACGGGATAAATAAACCCGTCCGCGCCGCCGTCTTTGGACAGCGATACCGTGATGTTGCAGGGACCGTTGGGCGCGGTGAGGTCGTAGGTGATGTCCACCTGTGTGGCGGTGGTGCCGTTCGGGGACTGGGTGAAGGCTGCGTTGGTGACCGCCGGGGGCGCGGCGAAGGCGGAGGAACACGCCTGCGCGCCAAGGGCAACCAAGGCGAGGAAGAACATCCCCCGGCCCGCTTGCGGCGGGACTGCCCCACTTGTGGCTGCGGCGTCCCCGCCGCAGTCTGTATTGGCTCCCTGAGAACCTGCGGCGGGGACTCCGCAGCCACGGAAAGCAACACCCCCCGCCGCTTCGCGGCTGCCCCCCTCAAGGGGGGACTTGGGCAGGTGCCTGCCCTGTGCTTCCGTACCGCAGGCGTCCCGCCTGCCCTGTCTGGAAAGAGAAGCCGGGGCAGGCGGGACGCCTGCGGTACGCAGGGCAACATCCCCCGGCCCTGCGGGCCTGCCCCCTTCGAAGGGGGATTTACCGAAGCGGCGCAGAATCAGGGCAAGCGTGAGGAGGAAGGCGAGTGCGGCGGGCCAGGTGTACAGCGGCAGCCCCGCCTCTTTCTTGATGATTTCCAGCGTGTTGGCATCTGTGAGGGCGCCGGGGTTGCCGGCGAGGTCGAAGCCGGAGATGTCGACGCTGGCCATGCCCAGTGCGTCGGTGCCCTGCACGGTATAGGTGAAGGAGTACGTGTTGCCGGTGCCGCCCACAAATACGGCTGCACGGCCGTTCACCAGCATCTCGGGCGCGCCGGTCAGCGCCTCGGAGGCGGTGAAGGTGAGGGTCACCGAATCACCGCGGGCGGCCTGTACGGGCGAGGCAACGAGGCTGGAGAAGACGGGCGCAACGCCCCTGCCCAAGCACACGGCGCTGCTGGCGGCGGGGCTGATCGGGTTGCCCACCGCGTCCTGCACGCCCGTAACGGTGACGGTGACGGACGCGCCGTCGCGCATCTCGCCGACAGACCACGCAAGCGTGTATGGACCGGTGCCCGTGACGGAGGTGGGATGCTGCGCGAGCGTGCCCATGCCCGCCCCGGACACCGTGTAGTTCGCCGGGTTGAGCACGCCAGCCGCGAGCATCGGCTCGCTGAAGGTGACCGACAGGCCCGCGGCCGTCGGCGCCGATGCCGACGGCACCGTCGGGGGCACCGTCTCCAGCGGCCCGGAGC
>CAZOMH010000056.1:0-12477 GCA_964580415.1 uncultured Nitrospirales bacterium | reverse complement strand
GGCCACCCCCCTCCAGGGGGGATTAAGAACGCCTGCGCACCCAGTAGAGTTTCTGAGCACACCGGAGGACGGGAAAGGGCACGTTGGGTGTTAAGAAGGAAACTGTCGCCCGGCCTTGTGCCGGGCGTGGAAGCTTGTTTTCGCGGTATGATGAATGCGGCGGCTTTTGCCGCCGCACGCCCGCCACACGGGCGGGCGCTACGGGACGCGACGACACCCGTTGCTGGCTATACGGGCCTAATGATTGCCGCTCAGGGGAGTTTCTTGATTCGCACGTTCCGGAAGTACACGGGGCCTTCTTCCTCGTAGCAGTTGCGGTGGCCGAGGAAGCCGATGACGCCTGATGTCCGGCGCCATCCAGGGTGGGCGCTGCCGTCGATGCACTTGTCGAGGTCGATTGTGCTCAGATCGGCATCGATGATTACCGTGCCGTTGAGGGTGACGGTGATGCGGGAGCCGTTGGCCACGATTTCTTCCGTGTTCCATTGTCCGGCGGGCTTGAGGAAACCCCGCTTTGCCGGGACCACGCCATAGATGGAACCGTGCGCCTGGTATGGATGGATGGTCTTGTCGAAGACCGGGTGGATGTCGTCCAGAATCTGAATCTCGTTCCAAACACTGCCGTCACTGCGGATGTTGACGCCGTTGTTGCCACCGGGGGACATCTTCACCTCGAAGCGCAGGACGAAGTTGGCGTATTCACCCCGGGTGCAGGTCAGGGGTTTGCCGTGGCAGACCATGACGCCGTCCTCAACGGCCCAATCGTCCCCGTTCCAGCCCGTCAGGTCCTTGCCGTTGAAGAGTGACACAAAGCCTTCGTCATCAGGTACCTGTGACAGGAACTCCACAAATTCGGTCGCGCCGGGGCCAATTTCGACCGTAACGGGGTCCGTTGCCGGGTGAACCCGTCCCGAGCGCCGTTCCTTGATGGCCCCGCAGGTAATGCGCGGTTTCAAGGTCACACGGGCAACGGCGGTCGTATCGATTACCGCGGGCTGGTCTTTCTTCTTGGCAACACCCCTGTTGTTGACCAGTTCGATGACCCAACCGCCCGGCAGGCGGTTGATCTGGTATTGCACCGGGTCGCCCTCGACGGCGATTGGAAGCACCTCCCGGCTCAACTGTTCGAGGCGTTCATTTGAAATGACGGTGGACCTGCCCGTCGCCGGATTGGCCCATGGGTCCAGCACCTCAACGTTCCCCTGAGCCGCCACACGGTCGAAGCCTTCGCCCAGTGCGTATTCGTGACGGCCGGACATGAGGACCCGGCTGCCCCGGCGCAGCGCCTTCTCCAGTTCCCCCAGGAAAGCGTCGTCAAAGGTGATGTCTCCGGCCAGCAGGATGACCGGATAGGTCGAAAGCACCTCGGGAGGGACGCTGGTGAGCAGCACATCGAAGCTTTCCCCGTAGGGCGTGGCCCGAAGGTAACTTCCTTCCGGATTCTCCGGGTCCGGCTTGACGTGAATGTGGTCGCTGCCGGGGAAGAGCTGGTTGTCGAACAGGTCCCGCACTTCGCGGTCGCCGGGAGTGGGGTCGAGGATGCCCCAGGGTTTGTCCATGTACCCGTTGTATCCGGCCAGATGATCGAGCACGACCGCAACGGGCGTGTAGGGAACGCCCCGGTTATGACTTTGCATGAACTTGAAAACCTCGGCCGCCTTTTGCCCGTGCGAGGTCAACTTCCATGGGGCTTCCGGCTTGTCGAAGAACGTTGCGATGCTGTTCTCCGGCGTTACCAGGGCCGCCCCGGCAAACCATGCGTGCAGCCACATGCGCTCATAAAAACTGAGAGAATGGCCCGCGTCGAGGCCGCGTGCGCCGCCGCCTTCCGTCCGCAGGGGACCGCTGCAGGTAACAGCGCCGCTCATCCATGGGCTCACCTGGACCGACCAGGGTTTCTGCCACGCTTTCGACGCGCCGCGGGCAAAGGCCATTTTGGACTGGGTGAACGCGATGTTTTCGCCGAGTTCAAGCCCGATACACCGCGCGCCCCATTCCCCTGCATAGGCCTCATAGTGTGAATGACCGGTAACGCTAATCACGCGGCCAAGCAGGTCACGGCTCTTGCTGGTGAAATAGTCCTTGACCACGTCGTAGCATTCCTGCTTGCTGACCGGACGACGGTCATAACCGGCCAGACCCGACGGCTTCATCAACTGCTTGTACTCGTCAAAGTCCTTGCCGAAGTTGTCCCGCCACCAAGGCTCATTGCAGGACAGGTTGTGGAAATAGTAGCCCCATTCGCCGAGTTGAACCGCGGTAAACACGCCCGCCTGGTCCATCGCCGCGAGAGATGCCTCATTATCGCGCCCAAGCGGTCCGCGTCCGCCCTTAATCTGCATGTCCCCTCCGGGATAACACACCACCGGCCAGCCGACTGTGGCCAGATAGTCGAAAACGGGTGTTGCATCCGGTTGGGGACTGGGACCGGGGTCCAGTCCATTGCCCAGTTTCTGTTCGCGCATGACCGCAACCAGTTGGCGGAGCTTCTCCAATTCGCCCGGCGCACCGTACATGCTGAACACAACGGCATGCTGACCGGGCAGCGGGCGGAGTTGCTGAGGGCCATTGGCCAGCGTGTCGTACTCCGGAAAGACCACACCTGCGGCCGGGGAGGCCGCTTCTTCTGCCAGCGCGGTACCGGCGCATGCAATGACTGCGCCGAGGCACACAACAACCCTAATCGAGCTATGCAGCACTTGGAATGTCATGTTTCGCTCCGGTTGGTTAACAGCTCAATTGCGCTTGAACCGCTCTGCCAGCGCCTTCCTCAGGACGTCGAAACTCTGCGGTTCCTGCTTCGCCGGGGGGTCTTGTCTGGGTCGTGACGGTGCCGGGCTTCCACCCTTTCCCTTCATGGAGAGGGCAATACGCTTGCGCGCCTCGTCCACCTCCACGACCGTCACGGTCACGTGCTGATGCACCTTGACCACCTCGTTCGGGTCTTTCACGAAACGGTCCGCCAGTTGGCTGATATGCACCAGACCATCCTGATGGACACCAATGTCCACGAAAGCGCCGAAGGCGGTCACATTGGTGACGATGCCCGGAAGGGACATGCCGGGCACAAGGTCCTTCATCTCACGGACGCCCTCGGCAAAACTGAACACCTCGAACTGCTCGCGCGGGTCCCGGCCCGGCTTGGCCAGTTCACCCAGGATATCGCGCAGCGTGGGCATGCCCACGCTTTCCGTCACATAGCGGTCCAGTCTAATCTGCGTCCGCAGCGTCTCTTTCCCGAGCAGGTCCTTGACGGCACAACCCAAATCTTTGGCCATCGCGTCCACAATGCCGTAACTTTCAGGATGCACCGCACTTGCGTCCAGTGGATTCTTGCCTTCGGAGACCCGCAGGAACCCGGCGGCCTGTTCGAAAGCCTTGGGGCCGAGCCGGGGCACCTTCTTCAGCTTGGCGCGGCTGTCGAAAGGACCGTTCTCGTTGCGGAAGGCCACAATGTTGGCAGCCAACTGCGGCCCCAGCCCGGACACGTACATGAGGAGCTGTTTACTCGCGGTGTTGAGGTCCACGCCCACGCCGTTGACGCAGCTCATGACCACGTCGTCCAGGCTGCGCTTCAGCGCGGGCTGGTCAACGTCGTGCTGATACTGGCCAACGCCGATTGACTTTGGGTCCAGCTTGACCAGTTCTGCCAGCGGGTCCATGAGGCGGCGGCCGATGCTTACCGCGCCGCGCACGGTCAGGTCGTGGTCGGGGAACTCCTCGCGCGCGGCGTCGGAGGCTGAGTAGATGGACGCGCCAGACTCATTGACCATGACCACCGGAACGGCGGGGGAGAGTTCGAGCGTGCGCACGAAGGCCTCCGTCTCGCGGCCGGCGGTGCCGTTCCCGATGGCGATGGCCTCCACCTCGAAGTGGTCGCAGAGCGCCTTGGTCTTCGCGGCCGCCTCGCGGCCCGCGCCGTCTCCGCTGTGCGGGTAAATCACGTCGTGGTGGAGCAGTTTGCCCTGACGGTCCAGGCAGACCAGCTTGCAGCCGGTGCGGAATCCCGGGTCCAGCGCCAGCACGTTCTTGCGGCCCAGCGGTGCCGCCAGCAGCAGTTCGCGCAGGTTGTCCGCAAACACGCGGATGGCTTCGGCATCGGCCCGCCGCTTCAATTCGGCCCGCACCTCCGTTTCCAGCGAAGGCCCCAGCAGCCGCTTGTAACCGTCTTCAATGGCCATGGTCACCTGCTCCGACGCCGGACCTTTGCCCGTCACGCGGGAGTCGGAAATGATCGCCCGGGCATCGTCGTCCGGCGGGGCCACGTGCAGCGACAGAAAGCCTTCGTTCTCGCCGCGGAACATTGCCAGCAACCGGTGGGAAGGGGCCCTGGACACGGGTTCGGACCATTCGAAATAGTCGCGGTATTTTGCGCCCTCTTCTTCCTTGTTCTTGACCACCTTTGATTCGCACGTTCCCATGGAGAGAAACAGGTCGCGCACACGGCCGCGTACCTGCGGGTCTTCGCTCACCATCTCGGCGATGATGTCACGCGCTCCCTGAAGCGCCTCTTCGGGGTCGGCCACGCCCTTTTCGGCATTGACATAGGCCCGGGCCGCCGTCGCCACATCGGTAATCTTCTGCTCCAGCAGCGTCAGTGCCAGCGGTTCGAGGCCCTTTTCACGGGCAATGGTGGCACGGGTGCGGCGTTTGGGACGGTAGGGGAGATAGACGTCCTCGAGCGCGGACATGGTTTCGGCGTCCTGTACGTTCTTCTTGAGATCATCCGTGAGCAGGTTGCGTTCTTCCAAAGACTTCAAAATGGCCTCGCGGCGCTTGTCCAGTTCGGCGAGTTGGTCCAGTTGATCACGAATTCCGGCCAGCGCGACTTCGTCCAAAGAGCCGGTGGCTTCCTTTCGGTAGCGGGCCACAAACGGAATGGTCCCTCCCTCGGCAAAGAGCGTGGCCGCGGCCCGCACCTGGCCGACCTGAATCTTCAACCGCTTGGCTATCGTCGCAATGTGCTGCACGTTCATTCTTTTGTGTTCTTTCACCATTGTCGGGCGGACGCCTTGGCCGCGCGAAATTCCCTGCTTCCCCGCAGAAGGCGCTCGGTCGCTGCGGGTCTTGTCTGCCATGAATCACCACGGCCAAAACGTATGGAGCATACAGAAGCCGGTGTCCCAAATCCACGTGCCGAACCTGAAAGAGCGTCAGAGCCATTGTCAACCGCACCCTTTGGTCAAAAGGCTTCACCATTGGCCATTCTGCCGCGCTGGACAAAGCGCATTCACTGCCCAAAGAATGCTTTGATTGGACCAACCATGATAAACTTTGCCACCGATTTGGTACTGACCGTGACTTTCCAGAATGAACCGCGCCGCCTGCTTGGTGATGCCGCACATTCCCGACTTGGGTCCGCAGACTGCCTGTTGCCGCGCGGGTTGTATGCCCACCCAATGCGCGGACATGCCGGCGCGCTGGCTGTTCATCACACCGCGGTGCGAAAGGGGTTCATGGAGCGCAATTCGACATATCCCGCCCGGAAGATGACCACGATTGCATGGGCTTTTCTGGCAGTTCTTCTTTTGCTCGCCTTGTGGGTGCGTTTTGGCGGCCTCTCGCGCGGTTTCTTCGTGGATGAACTCAATACAGTCAAGTCGGCCTCGCTGCCTTTGGGGGACCTTCTGGCGGAACGGTCAACGCCGCTCTTGTTTCTGCTTTCCAAACCGCTTGTTGCACTGTCCGCCAAGACAGGAATCCCCCTGGAGTTCTGCCTTCGCACGCCCCATCTCCTCTTCTCCCTGGCCACGGTCGCCCTGGCCTTTGTGCTTCTGTTGCGGTGGGGGGGGCTGGTCGCCGCCGTTCTCGGCGGTCTGCTCATGGTCCTTTCGAAAGAGCACATCGCCTACAGCACGAATGCCCGATACTACGCGCTGATCATGCTGTTGTGCGTGGCCGTTCCGCCACTCACGCTCGAATGCCTTCAGAAACACCGCGTCCGTGACTGGTTCTTGCTGGGCGTCCTGATACTTGCCGGAATGCTCAACCATCTTTCCTTTGCCGCTTTCCTCGCGCCCGCCATGTTCGGCACATTCTGCGGCCTCCTCTTTGACAGCACGGTTTCCCGCCGCGACCGGATAATCCGCGCCGGCATTCTGGTGGCCGTGGGCGTGGTCGCCGCTGTCGCTTTCCTGGTGCTCCTCCTGATCGGCGGCGGGACGCCGGCATTCATGCGCCTTTTGTATCTCCTCAAACTGGCAACACCGCCGCCCGGCACGGTGATCGCACCCGATTCGGTGGAGGCTATGGCCGTTTCGGGAAAGACGTACCAATTGAGCCTTGCCCAGTACAGCATTTTTCTTGGACGTTTCATACCCGGCGGCGGCGGGGCAGGTCCCTATCTGCTGGCCGTGTCCGTGTTTCTGGGTCTCATCATCCTTTGGTTTCGGAAGCGTCCGCTGTTCTTTCCCTTCTTTTGCGTCATCGTGCTGTTACCCCTGCCGCTGTTCGTCATTCATGCGAGCCACTGGTGGAGCGCCCGGTACTTTCTACCCCAGTTGCCCTTCCTGCTGATGGCCGCCGGATTGGGTGCAGGCGGCATTGTCACCCTGCTTCTGGACCTTCTTCCCAGATACCGAACCTGGGTGGAGGCCGGCATCTCGCTCGCTATTGTCCTTGCGGCTTTTGCAGCAAATCCCCCCTGGGCCATGGACGCCGACACGGTCTACGAGCCCGTTCCCGACCACCACATGCGCGACGTCGCCGCCCGTATCCTGCCGTCGCTGGATACGGAAGGCCTGGTGCTCCTTGTGCCGCAATCGATAGAGGGCTGGCATCCGCTGACGATTCTCGATTTCTATCTCCAGCGGGGCAATCGCGCCTGCGCAAGCGTGCTGCGCGAGTGCCCCGACCTCGCCTGTGTGGAGGCGGCGCTGAAAGAAAAACCCGCTGCGAACGCATGGGTGGTAACGCCGAACGACACCCTGCTCCGCCGCATGACGCGGGTGAGCGGGGGAGATGTTGGCCTGCAAGAACTGACCGGCGGCCTGAGCCAGGCCTGTCTTCCGCCGGTTGAGGTGGGGGACACGCTGATCTGGCGCCGCCCCGCAGTGTACACCGGGTATAAAGAGGACAAAGGCGCACCGCAACTGCTGCCATCAGGGACCCTTGAAGGGGAATTACCCGGGGGCAAATTGCCGGAAGGCGCCGAACTGGTCGCAAGCAAGCCCTCCGCTGACGCCGGACGCGCACTGCAACTCTCGGTTTCCGCCGATACAGACCCGGCAAACCGCCCAACTCCGACCGTATGGTTCCCCGTTTCCGTTCCCGCCAAACTGCGCGACACTTCCCCGAAAGCCTACTTGCTATGTTTCGACGTCAAGAGCGATTCCGTGCAGCCGGGGACAAACCCTGCCCGTACCGTAAGGGTTATGGTGTCCGGCAACGGATTCTGGAAGGACGTGTTTTTCGTGTCCGGCACCCACGATTGGGAACGCCGCTGCGTGCGGCTGGAGACTGGCAAGGATTTCCCGGCATCCCCAAAGGGTGCTAAGATAGGCTTCGGACACAGAGGCGGCACCGGTACCGTGTGGTTTGCCGACATCCGTCTGCAACCTGTGCCGGACAGCGACACGGCCGCCCCCAGCCCCTGACCGAGTGCATGCTTTAACCGAAAGGCGAGACGTTCATGGATTGTGCAATCAAGAGTCTGTCCATCGTTGTGCCTGTGTACAACGAGGAAGAGTCGCTTGGCAACCTGCACGCCGAAATTGCCGCGGCCATGGAGGCGCTTCCCGGGCTGCGCCATGAAATCATCTTTGTTGACGACGGCAGCACTGACCGTTCCGTGGAAATATGCCGGGAACTGCACACCAAGGACCCGGAACATGTCCGGGCAATCATATTCCGGCGCAATTTTGGACAAACCGCGGCGATGGCCGCCGGTTTTGACGCATCGACAGGGGATGTGATTGTCCCCATGGACGCCGACTTGCAGAATGATCCGGCGGACATCAAGCGTCTTCTTGACAAGCTTGGTGAGGGGTTTGATGTCGTTAGCGGCTGGCGCGCAAACCGGCAGGACAAGGCCATCTCACGAAGACTGCCGTCTATAATCGCCAACAGGCTGATCTCCTGGATCACGGGTGTTCATTTGCACGACTACGGATGCACGCTGAAAGCCTACCGCACCGACGTGGCCAAAGACATCAATTTCTACGGAGAAATGCACCGGTTTCTTCCGGCACTCGCAAGTTGGTCCGGGGCCAAGGTTGCCGAACTCCCCGTAAACCACCGCAGCCGCCGCTTCGGGGTTTCAAAGTACGGTATCGGAAGAACGATACGCGTTGTTCTCGACCTGATCACGGTGAAATTCCTGATGTCCTACTCGACCAAACCCATGCAGGTCTTCGGCAAATGGGCTGCAGTCTCCCTGGCTGTGGGATTTATGGCGGGACTTGCCACTGTGTTCGACAAACTCTACTACGGCCTTAGTGTGAACAGAAACGGCTGGGCGCTGGTATGCCTGCTGTTTCTCCTCACGGGCATGCAGTTCATCAGCATGGGTCTGCTGGGCGAGATCAACGTTCGCACCTATTATGAGAGCCAAAAGAAGCCCATCTACACCGTCCGCGAAACCATTGGCGGAGAGTAGGTTCCCGTGCGAATTCTTGTTCTCAATTACGAATACCCCCCCCTGGGCGGCGGCGGCGGCGTGGCGGCGGCCAACATTGCCGAGGAACTCGTCCGCGTCGGCCATCAGGTCGATTATGTCACGTCCCATTGTCAGGGTCTTGAACGGCACGAGACCATCGGCGGTGTGCGGGTGTTTCGGGAGCCCGTAATCGGGCGCAAAGACCTTCAGACCGCCTCCATCATCTCGATGCTTTCTTATCCCCTTGCCGCCATTCGGCGGGCAGTCACACTGCGCCGAGAAGCCGATTACGACATCATTCACACGCACTTTGCCATACCGACCGGCCCCGCCGGCTATCTGCTGTCCAAGTGGTGGCGAAAACCGAATGTTGTCTCCGTCTACGGCGGGGACATCTATGATCCGAGCAAAAAGTACTCGCCGCATCGCCATCCCATACTCAAGATGGCGGTAAAGCGCGTGCTCAACCAGGCATCCGCCGTTGTGGCAGAGTCCAAGGACCTTCAGGAACGAACCATCTCGATCTACCAACCCCAACACGCGCCACTGCGCATTCCCCTTGGTTTCAAGGCACCACAATTCACGGGACAGGACAGGGTCGCGCTTGGACTGGAAGACGACAAGGTGTACGCCATCGCGGTAAGCCGGCTTGTTTCCAGAAAAGGCTATCCCGACCTGCTGGCAGCCCTGGCCAAATGCAACTCCCCACAGCTGTACTTGCTCATCGCTGGCGACGGACCGGAGGGACCGCATCTGCGCCAACTCTGCGCGGAATTGGGGGTCCAGGACCGTGTCCGTTTCCTCGGCCAGGTCACGGAGGAGCAGAAATACCAGTACCTGTCCAATGCGGATTTCTTCGCCCTGGCCACGCATCACGAGGGTTTTGGCATCGTTTACCAGGAAGCCATGCACTGCGGTTTGCCCATCGTGACCACGAATGTGGGCGGTCAAACGGACTTTCTCATCGACGGTGACAATGCGCTGCTCTGCGATCCGGGCGATGTGGACGGACTGGCCGCGCGGCTGGATCGCCTTTGCGGCGACGAATCCCGGCGACGGCAGATGGGCACCCGCAACCGTCAGGAAATTAAGAAATACATGATTGACGAGGTGGTCCGGCAGTATCTGCTCCTTTTCGAGGAACAGATTGCGGCACGGAAGTCCTGACAACGGTCAAAAGGAAATGCAATACATGGCGTTTGCGCTTGCATCGGAAATGTTGCTTTGTCCGGACTGCCGCGGCGGCCACTTGGCGCCGGAGGATTTGCCGCACGCAGGGTTTCGCTGCCCCTCCTGCGGAGCCTTTCTTGAACACCGGGGCCCCGTGATCAATGCGGTCCCAAAAGAACTGTCCGGAGACACCTCGGCCAATCTCGGCCACTACGAAGACATGGCGCACACCGAAGACTCCCTTCTTGAACGCCGCTCAAAGACCCGCAACCACCGCATCAAGTTCGAAACGATCTCGGGCATCATGGGTCTTTCCGGAGACGGACCCAGGCGGAGCGTGTTTGAGGTGGGCGCGGGCACCGGCACGCACGGCGCGGAATTCGCCAGGCTCGGGCATGATTATGTCGGTCTTGACCTTTCCCCGGCCGCACTCTACCGCGCCGCAGGCAGGAATCCATCGCTCGAAACGGTACCGCTCATCGCCGGCGACGCCACCCGCATCCCGCTCAAGGACAACCTTTTCGACCGGGTATTCTGCGTTGCAACACTGCATCACCTGCCCGAGCCGCTGGACGGACTGCGGGAAATGATCCGCGTGCTCAAGCCCGGCGGCATCTTCTGTTTTATGGAACCGCGCTGGTATTATCCCACGCAGTTGTACGGATACTTTAAGAATCCCGATGTTGAAGTAAGCACCTTTAGGATCATGTCCAAAAGGCTGCTTCGCGCCCTGCGCCGGTGCGGCGTCAAGGAGGCCCGTGTGGCCTGCTGTGTGTACACGCCAAACTCTCCCCCGTGGGCCATACCGGTCTACAACATCGTTGACCGGGTCTGCGCCGCCGTGCGGCCGTTGAACGCCCTTTCCGTCATGCGCTGCACGCACGGAATCAAATAGGAAACGCGGTCACCATGAATCGGCCCCACCCCATGGCAGCATTATGAAAAGACGCGCATCCTTGTTGTTCAAAATCCTGGTGGGCGTATTCCTGCTGTGGCTTGTGCTGCGGAAGGTACACCTGGGGGAATCCCTGAAACTTGTTTCCGGGGCCAAGCCCCTGTTCCTTGCCGCGGCATTGCTCCTGACCGCCGCGGCCAACCTCCTCTCCGTGGCCCGCTGGAAGATCATGCTTGAGGCGGCTGGCGCCCATATCGCCTTCTGGCGGCTCTTCCTGGTAAACCTGGTGGGGACTTTCTTCAGCACGTTTCTGCCCGGTTCCATCGGTGGAGACGTGTTCAAGGTGCTGTACATCTCCAATCCGCGTGATTCGGCACCGCTTCTGTCCGTGACCGTGGTGTCACGGGTTCTGGGCATGGTGGCCGTTTTTTCCACAGGCCTTGCTGTCGCGCCCCTGGCGGATGCCCGCCTGCACGGCCAGCCATGGTGGCCTGTGTACGTTGGCATGCTTTGCGCCGGACTCGTCTGTTCGGTTGTTCCTCTTCTTCCCGGCGTGGACCGGCTCGGTTTGGGCCTGTTGACCCGGCTCCGCCTGCCGGATCGCATCGTCCGCCTCGCCGGGTCCATGCTGGAACCCGTCGCCGTCTGGCGAGGCCGTCCGCGTGCGGCCGCCGCAACCATGATTCTGGCCGTGCTCTTTCAGGTTCTTGGCCCCTTCATGGCACTTTACTCCTGCGCCCTGGCATTGGGCGCATGGGTAGCCCCGGCGGATGTCGCCGCCATCACCGTCGTCGCAAGCGTAGCCTTCGCACTGCCCATTTCGCTCAACGGTATCGGCGTCGCCGAAGGAGTTTATGTGATGCTCTTTGGCCTGCTGGGCGTGACTCCCGAACGCGCATTCATGATCGCCGTGCTGTTCCGCCTGGTGTTCACCACACAGGCGCTCGCCGGGGGAGCGGCGTACTTCGTCGTAAAGCGCAAACCCGTCGGAATCGTTTCGCCGGGCCCAGGCACTTCCGCACCCGCTGACTGACAGCCCCGCCGCGCACGGCGAAGGCATGCTGCTCTTCCCGCCCAGCGCGGGAAATTACCCGCAATCGGTCGGGCACACCTCAAGAAATCCCCCCAATTGCGGCGTGGTTTCCCGACCACGCCACTCTTCCGACCGCAGGTCTCCAAGAGTTGTTCCCGCGCGCATGTGCGGGAGTTGCCCCAAGCTTATCCGATTGGGTGGCCACTCCTTGCTTGAAGACGCCTCAAGAAGGTAGGCTACTTTGGAGAGGTGACATGCCCATCTGGTTACGAAAGACTCCCCGTGCATCTTGAGCCCATTGGAACATTCCACTGCGCCGCGCGGTACTCCTACGACGCCGCGCGCCAGTCGACCGTTGCAGAATCAAGCGGCGGCAATATCGTGCTGGAGAAAGGCCACAACTACGAACAGGCCCTGCGGGACCTCGACGGATTCTCGCATATCTGGCTGATTTACGTCCTCCACCACAACCCAAACTGGAAACCCATGGTCCAACCTCCGCGGGCCTCCCGCAAGGTCGGCGTCTTCGCCAGCCGCGCGCCGTACCGCCCCAACCCCATCGGACTCTCCTGTGTGGAACTGACCTCAATCCAGGGCCTGCGGCTGAACGTCGGGCCCCACGATCTCCTCGATGGTACACCCATCCTCGACATCAAGCCCTACCTTCCCTACGCCGACAGCCTTCCCGAAGCCAGGTGCGGCTGGGTCGAGGA
This sequence comes from uncultured Nitrospirales bacterium, assembly GCA_964580415.1. Lineage (GTDB taxonomy): Bacteria > Hydrogenedentota > Hydrogenedentia > Hydrogenedentales > CAITNO01 > CAITNO01. The sequence goes on along the minus strand of CAZOMH010000056.1, from coordinate 70 downwards.
CGTGGCCAAAGACCTGTGGGAAGTGATCTTTGCCCCAGAAGCCCAACGGCAACTCGTCTGGTTGGAGCAG
>CAZOMH010000055.1:0-12483 GCA_964580415.1 uncultured Nitrospirales bacterium | reverse complement strand
GACGCAGGGTGTATCCCGTTTGAGAATGCCTGCTTTTTCATAGGCAATTTTGGCGAGGGTCCCGCCGAGGTACTGCATGTGGTCGAAGTCGATGTTGGTGATGGCGCAGGCCAGCGGCGCATCAATGACGTTGGTTGCGTCGAACCTCCCCCCCATTCCGGTTTCCATGATGGCCACATCGACCTTGCGCTGCGCAAACCATCGGAACGCCACGGCGGCATTCACCTCGAAGAAGGTGGGAATCTGGGGCAGGGTTGCGGCGGTCCGCTGGAAGAACTCCAGGTTTTCGCGCAGTTCCTCTTCCGGAATGGGTTGTCCGTTGATTTGGAAGCGTTCGGTGATGTCCATGAGGTGCGGACTGGTGAAGCGGCCGACGCGGCATCCGGCGGCGCGGAGCATCGTGTCGAGAAAGGCGGCGGTGCTCCCCTTGCCGTTGGTGCCCGCGATATGCACGCAGGGGCAGGCGTTCTGGGGTGCGCCCGCCGCGTCAAGCAGCTGGCGGACGTTGTTCAGCCCCAGCTTGACACCGTGCAGGATGAGGCCCGCGAGATAATCCCGCCAGGGCCGTCCGTCGGCATGCACTTCGCGCTGCCAAATCATGACGCGCGGCCGGGGCGGTGCTTGATGAACATGACTTTTTCAGTACCCCGCGGAATCCGGCGGCATTTCAATGTTGCCCGGGTAGTACAGAATGCGCGCGCAATGTCCGCAGGAGTGGAACTCCTTGTTGGCCATAATTTCGTTGACAATTTGCGGACGCACGGTCATGTAGCAGCCGCCGCAGGCTTCGGCCTGTTTGTTTGTCTCGACAAGGGGCACCACGGCGGGCGTGCGGACCTTTCGCACGCGCTCATAGCGGGCAAGCAGGGGCGCATCCACCTGTGCGGCGAGGGGGCTGCGGGTGCTTTCCTGGGCTTTCCGGTCTTTCACGGCCCCGGCCAGTTCGGCGTCGATGCGGGTACACTCCTCGTCCAGCTTGCGAATCTCTTCGGCGATGCGCTTCTTGTCTTCCTGAAGTTTCATCTGGGCGTGGTCGATGTCGTCCATGATGGCCAGAATGCGCTCTTCCTTGAGGGATATCTGTTTTTTCTGAAGGTCAATTTCATGGAGCAGGGCCTTGTACTCTTCGTTCTTCTTGACGACAAGGAGTTGGCCCTCAAATTTCTTGATGTGCGCGTTCTTCTGGTCGATTTCCCCCTCGCATTCGCGCTGTTCGAGCTTGAGCTTTTTGACGCGCTCCTCGCTTTCCTTGAGTTCGGTTTCCAGGCGTTTGCGCTGGATGTTGAAACTCTCCTTTTGGCGGGGTATTTCCTGTTCGCGCTGTTTGAGACCACCGATCTTCATGTCGAGCTGCTGGAGCTCCAGGAGTTTCCGTAACATTGTATCTCCTCGTCCGCCGGAGCGGTGTCATATTGAAAAGAAAAACGCCGCAACCCCATTCAGGGTTGCGGCGCGAAATCGCGAGCGCACGGCGCGGACTCCGGGTGGCCCGAAAGAAACGCGGCGCGTTTCATTCGGGGCGCGGGCGTGCCGCATTCGGCACACCGGTCGGGGCCGGCCCAAGGGCGGCCTTCCTGGTGGTCCACAGCCATGTTCAACTGAATGCCTCTTGTCAAATGTACGACAGGCGCCCTCGCCTGTCATTCCCTGGCGCCGATTGCCTTTGACAGCCGAGGGCGGCTGTCCCACATAGCCGGACGCCTGTTTAGTCCGTTTCCTGCCCGTTTCCGGCTGATGCCGCTCGGGATATGGCAATTACACCCGTCCGGACAAGTTCTGCGATGCCGAATGGGCGCATCATTTCGATACAGGCGGTGACCTTGTCACCCGACCCGGTCACCTCGACGGTCATTGTTTCCGCATCCAGATCAACCACGCGGGCACGGAAAATGTTCGAGACCTGTATAACCTCGCTGCGGCGTTTGCTGTCGGCGCGGACCTTAATCATGACCAATTCACGCTCGACAAAGGAGGTGCTGGTCAGGTCTTCCACCGCAATCACATCCACAAGCTTGTTCAACTGCCGGATAATCTGGGCCAGCGCACTGTCGTCTCCGCGAACGGTTACCGTCATACGCGAGATGGCCTGACTTTCCGTCTCACCCACGCAGAGGCTGATTATATTGTAGCCGCGCGCACTGAACATGCCGGACACGCGCGCCAGCACGCCGAACTGATTGTCCACCAGAACGCTAATCGTGTGCTTCATGTTCGTCGACACCACGCCTGCCTTCCCGGGGCGAACGCCCGCGGTCATTGTACCGGTTCATGGCGGTTTGCATACCCTCGGCGGTCCAGCAGAGCACCGCATCGACCGCCTTGGACACCATTGCATTCACTTCGGGCCACTCATCCGGGGCGAACTTGCCGAGCACATGGTCAACCAAGCCGCCGCCGGGCCGGGAGGCACCGACGCCCAATCTTAACCTGTGAAAGGCGTCTGATCCAAACCTTTCAATGATGGACTTGAGGCCGTTGTGGCCTCCTGCGCTCCCGCCCGGCCGGAAACGCAGCCGCCCCAGGGGCAGGTTCACGTCATCCACCACCACCAGCAGGTCTTCGGGATCAAACACCTTGTTTCTTGCCGTATCCGCTATGCAAGCGCCGCTCAGATTCATAAATGTGAGCGGCTTTACCAGCAGCACCTTTGCACTGCCATGCACCGCCTCGGCCGCGAGACCCTGATGTTTCTCACGGTCAAGCGCAACATGCATGCGTTCGGCGACGCCGTCCAGCACCATAAACCCCAAATTGTGCCGCGTGTTCTTGTAGCGCGGCCCGGGGTTGCCGAGACCCGCAATCATCTTCATGCAGCCAGCCTTTCCGGAACCGGACGCGCAGTGGCAACGTCACTGCGCTCAGGCCTTGCCGCCTTCCTTTTCTTTTGCGGGAGCGGCAGCGGCGGCGGCTTCCGGCTCGGCGACCGCCTCGGTCTGCTCGACCGCGGCCCGCGCAAGGCTCAGGGAAGCGATGGGCTGGTCGCCGTCGGTGAGGATGACGACGCCGGCCGGCGGAACGACATCGGACACGTGCAGCACATCGCCCACTTCCATGCGGCTGACATCGACGATAATGCTGTCGGGCACTTCAAGCGCCAGGCACTCGATCTCGAGTTCGCGGAGCTGATGCTCAAGGATGCCGCCTTCCAGAGCCCCTTTGGGCTGTCCGGTCAGCGCGATGCTGACGCTGGTCTGGATGGACTCGTCCAGCCGGATGCGCATGAAGTCGGCATGCAGCACCGAACCCTTGAGGGGGTGGCGCTGGATGGCCTTCACGATGGCGGGGCTGTTGGAGCCCGGCTGATCGTCAAATTCAATTTGCAGGATGGCGTGGGCGCCGCCGCCGCCGTGCAGCACGTGGTCCAGTGCGCGGCCCGGCACGCTGAGCGAGACCGATTCGCCGCCCTGGCCGTAGAGCACGCCAGGAACATCCCCGGCGCGGCGCACGCTGTGCGCTGCGCCCTTGGTGCCCACTTTGCGGGTGCTTGCCTTCAGTGATTTCAGTTCCATGGTTCTGGGTCTCCCTAACGGCCGGAGTTACGCTTTAAACAGACTGCTGACCGATTCGTTTTGGTGAATGCGCCGGATTGCCTCGCCGATGAGCGGGGCAAGCGTGAGCACCCGGATGCGCGGATTGGCCGCGGCGCGGGGCGCAAGCGGGATTGAGTCGCAGACAAGCAACTCCTCCAGCACGGAATTCTCGATGAGGTCCAGCGCGGGGCCGCTGAAGACCGGATGGGTGGCGCAGGCGCGCACGGTGATGGCGCCCTGGTCCTTGATGGCCCTGGCGGCCTTGATGAGCGTGCCCCCGGTGTCGATCATGTCGTCCAGCAGCAGCGCGTGGGTTTCCCCCACGTCGCCGATGATGTTCATGACCTCGGACTCGTTTTCGCGGGGGCGGCGCTTGTCCACGATGGCCAGCGGCGCGCCAAGGCGGTTGGCAAACTCGCGTGCCCGCTTGACGCTGCCCATGTCGGGCGACACCACGGTGATGTCCTGCTGGTGGCCTTCGCGTTTCATGGTCTCGCTGAACACGATGTCCGCCGCGAGGTGGTCCACCGGAATGTCGAAGAAACCCTGAATCTGGCCGCAGTGCAGGTCCACCGTCAGCACACGGTCGGCGCCGGCGGCGGTGATCAGATTGGCGACAAGTTTCGCCGTGATCGGCACGCGGGCCTTGTCTTTGCGGTCCTGGCGGGCATAGCCAAAATAGGGGATGACGGCGGTGATGCGGCCGGCGGAGGCGCGTTTGGCGGCGTCAATCAGCAGGAGCAGCTCCATCAGATGCTGGTTCACGGGAGGCGAGGTGCTGTTGATGAGAAACAGATCACGCCCGCGGACGTGTTCCAGAATCTGCACCCGGATTTCTCCATCGCTGAAAGCACTGACAACCGCCTCGCCGGGGCTCACGCCCAGGTGGTGGCAGATACCTTCGGTCAGAGACCGTGTGGCATTTCCGCTGAAGATTTTCATGTCGTCTGTCCCGTCAAATGAGACCATCTGTCTTTCCGCGCCCGCCGCATCCAGACAAAAATAAGTGGCTGGGGCGGCTGGATTCGAACCAACGAATGCCAGGACCAAAACCTGGTGCCTTACCAACTTGGCGACGCCCCAGTAAAACCGCCATTTGAACGCCAACTGCCATGGATATCGCACGGCCGGGGTGTTCGCGCATCCCAAGACACCGCGTCGGCGCATCCTGAAACCCGCTTGTTGTCCTTTCCGCGCCACGCCGCGTGCTGTATCGGAATATAAAGGCCGGACGCCGCAATTCTACGGAAAGACCGGCGAAGTATAGCAATTGGCAGCGGCGCAAGTCAATCCCGGCTGGACGCTTGCGCACATCGGGACAGCGGCGGAATGTGCCGCTGCATGAAACTGAAAATACTTGCCATTATGCGCTTAGTGCTATATAATTACCCCCGCAACCGGCACGCAGGATTTCAGCGGAGGTGTTAGACAAATGCTGCATAATTCCGCATCCAGAACAAACCCGGAAGACGGCGGTGACACCGGGGAGCGTCGGCGTCAAAAACTGGTGGTGCGCACCCGCGAGGGAAAGATCGCTTTGGGGTTTACCCTTGTTTTGAACAAGGCGGCCGAGGGTTTCCACATGGAACTGGTGGACAAGCACAACCAGTCCCTTGGGAAATCCGTCTATGTCCCGTTTAAAGAACTCAAAGCGGTTTATTACGTAAAGAGCTACGACGGGAAGTTTGATCCGGACCGGTACGCGCACACGGTGCCTCCGAACGGGGTTCCGCTGGTCCTTGTTTTCGAGGACGGCGAAATTGCCAAAGGGCACGCCTTCGGTTCCAACTGGACCCGGGAGCCGCGCTTCTATTTTGTGCCCGAGGAGCGCGATTCGAACAATATCGGCATGCTTGTCGAACGTGCCGCAGTGGCCAAAATCCTCACGCCGGACGAATACAAGAAGATGCAGGACGGAGAGGTCGAGGACTTTGTGCGGCAGAACACCAAGGCGGGCATGTCGCGCCAGGAAGTGCTCGGCGACTACGAGTTTGGCAAGCACAACTACCTGCAGGCGGTGCGCAATTACCGGGAAGCGCGGGAAAAGGAAGACACCCCCCGCATCCGGAAGAAACTTTGCACGGCCAAATACAATGTCGCCGTATGCCATATTCGCCAGCGCGACTACCAGCGCGCCCTGCGCTACATGGAACTGGTGCTGGCCCTGGATCCCGAGCACGAGCAGGCCCTGCGCAAGAGCCAGCAGTTGCGGGAGCATCTGGCCAAACGCCGCCCCTGAGGTTGACCGCAGCCAAACTGCCGGGACCCGTTAACAAGGAACCGGTGACGGGGCGTTCGACATCGCATACAAACAGGCCAAGTGGCTGGGTGTGCGTGGCAATACCCATAATACTCAAAATAGGGAAGCGTCCCCTGTTTCTCCCGTCCGTCCATAAGGTCTTCCTTTCCCGGTCACGTGTAAACCTATTTCAGGACGGGACACAACACCCCCCGGCCCTTCGGGCCACCCCCCTCGATGGGGGACTTGGGGCAGGCGCGTGGTCAGGTCTTGAGGAAATGCATCTTGCAGCCGACTTTTGTCCTTGCCGTCCTTCAGGCGGGAGGAAAAACGGGGGGCCGCCGGTCCCCCGGGGTAGTCCTTGCCACGCCACAGGCGTTGCATCGGCCAACCCCGGACCCTTTTGCTCCATAACCCCGGTGGGGTAAAGTCGGGCAACGACAGGTCCACATTAATGATTGGTTGTTCTTGTTGACGGACGCGCCTTTCGCAGGAAGCAGTGTATTCGTTCTGTCTCCGTGGCGATAAGGTATATTGGGAAATACTTGGCCCCTAACAGTCTGTCGGACTTTGGATTTTTTCCTACACGGATGTAACCCGGTGAACACGGTTCAGAAAATGGCCTTCAACGTGCCGCTGTTTGCGCAGCTATTCGTCTTGTTTTGCTCGAGGATCTTCAGCAAGTAGCCTCGTGTGACATCATCAACAACTGCGACCAACCAGAATGTAGGATTTTTCGGCAAAATTGGCCAAAGTCCGACAGGCTGCTAACCCGGATATCTCACCAGTTTAGAATGCGGCATATCCGGACTCCGTATCGCAGGCGTCCCGCCCGCCTTGTCCTTCTCCACAACGCGCCGCCCTATACGCATAATAAGACAAGGCAGGCGGGACGCCTGCGGTACGGGGCGGCGCAAAACCTCCTGGCACGGAAGAACAGCATGTTTTTGATCCGTTGGTCATAAAACTAACCAGAACAGTACCTTCTGATACTGTGCCGGAAGGTGGTGAGATATGCGGGCTAACATTTCGGTTTGCCCGACGCGGTGACGATTCGCTGGACGGCCGCGGCCGCAGTCGGCGTGGATTTCATCGCCTCCGACCAGTAGGAGGACCTTGCCGCGACTTTGCGGCCGCCGAAGCAATGAACCGCAGGGTGCGGCCGGGGGAGTGCGAAGTGGCAGGCCGCGCGGCGGGCAGTTGATCCGCGCAGGGGAATCCCACTATAACTTGGGAGGCGGCTGCTCTTCCGGCGGCGGGTGCCGAACGCATCGGGTGCATGAAATGTATGGACACGACAATACAGCGATGAAAGTAATTGTAATCGTCGGGGTGATGACGCTGGCCCTGCTGCTTCTCATCGCCCTGCTGATGAAGCGGTCGCTCAAGCCGGACGAGAACGAACGGGTCCGCGTGGTGGCGTCCGAATCGCCTTTTGACCAGGCCCGGGCATGGCGCGATCTGGAGCATATCGTCGGTCTGGGTCCGCGTCCCGCGGGTTCGGAGAAAGCGGCGGAGTTGCGCCGGTACATTGCCGAAGAATTGCGCGGCGCCGGCCTCGGGGTTCGGGAACAGGCCTTTGAGGCGAAGACGCCGTCGGGGGTGAGGCCGATGGTGAATCTCATCACCGAAATCAGGGGCGCGCGGGAGGATGTGATTCTCCTGACCAACCACTATGACACCAAAGAGTTTGACAAATTCACCTTTGTCGGCGCGAACGACGGCGGTTCCACGACGGCGTGGATGCTGGAAATGGCCCGGGTGTTGAAGCCGCGCAGGGGCACGGGGCACACCGTCTGGCTGGCCTGGCTCGACGGCGAGGAGTCTTTTGGCAAGTGGACCGCCGACAACAGCCTTTACGGCAGCCGCGCGCTGGTGGCGCACTTGAAGGAGAAAGGGGAGTTGCAGCGGGTGCGGGCGGTGATTAATGTGGACATGATTGGCGACGCCTACCTGTGCATTCACCGCGATCCGGATGCGCCGTCCTGGCTGTTGAACCCGGTGTGGGACACTGCCCGCCGTTTCGGATACAACAGCCATTTCGGCCTCTCTTCGCGCAGCGTGGAGGACGACCACATTCCCTTCCGGGACGCGGGTATTCCGGCGCTCGAAATCATCGACTTTTCGTACGGAGGTTCCCTGGTGCAGCATTCCCTGAACTGGCATACGGCGCAGGACACCCTCGACAAGGTCCGCGCGGAGAGCTTGAAGGCGGTCGGGGATGTCCTCTATCATGCACTCACCGAGATCGAGGCACAGTTGGAAAAGCAGGGGAAACGGCCCGTTCCATGACGGAAGCCAGACAGGACAGCCTTCCTTGGCTGGATGATGCGTCCCGGACAGACATCCGGCGCGCCGTGGAGGCGCTTTACCGCGTCCACGGGCTCATGGGTGTGCTGACCGATCTGAACACGCTGCTGCTGCTCATCAGCGAGGAGAGCCGCTGCGTGGCGGGCGCGGAGGCCGCTTCCGTCATTTTGTACGACGAACAGGCCGACGAACTGTATTTTGAGGTGGCGCTGGGGAACTCGGGCGACCAGGACCGGCTCAAGCGCGAAATACGGCTGAAGATGGGGCAGGGGATTGCGGGCAGCGCGGCGTTGTCGCGCACCACGCTCAACATCAGCGATGTTGCCGGGGATTCGCGGTTTTTCCGTGACGCCGATTCGGCCATCCATTTCCAGACGCGCAACCTGCTTGCGGTGCCGATGATCGAGCACGGCCGCCTCATCGGCGTCCTTGAAGTGCTCAACAAGATTGGCGCGGACACTTTTTCCCCGCTGGACGCGCATGTCATGGAGATGTTTTCCGGCATCGCGGCCACGGCGGTGGCCAACGCCCGCCTCATTGAGCGGCAGATCAAGTCTGAACGCCTGATCGCCATCGGACAGGCGATTGCCGGCATGACGCACCACATCAAGAACATCATCACAGGCCTGACCAGCAGCGCCGAACTGATCGACATGTCCCTGGAACGCGGCAACCGGGAGATTATGGACCGCACCTGGCCGGTGCTCAAGCGCAGTGTCCAGCGCATTTCCAACTTTGTCCAGGACCTGCTGGCATTCTCCAAACCGCGCACTCCCATGCGGGAGGAGTGCGATCTTGCCGCGCTCGTGTGCGAGGCGCGCGATTCCGTGCGCGACCTGTTCAACAACAAGCAGATTGAAATGAACCTGGATATGTCGGGGGTACACGGGAAAGTCTGGCTTGAGACCGACGGCATTTACCGGTGCCTGCTGAATCTGCTGAACAATGCGGCCGACGCGCTGCCGCCGTCGGGCGGGCATGTGCGGGTGCGGGCCTGGACCACGCCGCCGGACACGCTTGAGATGGAGGTGTGGGACGACGGTCCGGGAATTCCCCCGGAATTGCAGGACCTGATATGGGATCCGTTTTTCTCCACCAAGGGGTCGCGCGGCACGGGGTTGGGCCTTGCCACCACGTCCAAGGCGGTACAGGAGCACAACGGAACCATAACGCTGGCGCGCTCGACCGGCGGAGCCTGTTTTCACATTGTGCTGCCGGGCGCCGCAGGGCCGGCGGCGGGCCCCAAAGACGAACTTGGAGAAAGTCAACCGTGAAAATCAACGTGAAGAAACTGCTCAAGAATCCGGATGTTATCGGGTGGGTACTCTGGCTGGTGATTGGCGCCGCGCTTTATCCCCTTTGCATTCATCTGATGTTCAAGTACACTTATGATCAGATGCCGATAGTCACCCGCTATATCGTCGGTATTTTTATGGCGGCGATGCTGTCGGGCGTGATTTCAGTGGGCATTAACGATCTTTGGCACCGGATGCGCCGAAAGAAGCCGGCATCCAGGCGCAAGGACGGGAAGAAGGCGGAAAAGGGGCGCGCCCGTTAGGAGGCGCGAAAGGCGGAGCATTTATGGCAGACATTTGGGACACCGCGGAAAACGTCGAAAAGAATCCGGATGACTACACGCAGCGCTGGCGCCTGGTCAAGCAGCTTTACGGCGCGTGGGAGTATGACCAGGCACTGGAGCACCTTGTGGTGCTTAAACAGAAGTGGGAGCCCAAGCTCAATGTGCGCCGCTATCTTGCCGCCTGCCTTTTCCGGCTGGGACGGCACGAGGAGGCCGTGACAGAGCTGCGCGAGGCGATCACACTGTGGCCCGGCGAGGTCGGCCTGCAGGAGCAGCTCACCCGGGTTCTGGAGAGTATGGGCGCCCATGCGCGGGCCCGCGAGGTGTGGCAGGAGATCGCGCGGAAACACCCGGACCATCCGCTTGCGCGCAAGGCGATCACCAAGCTCAGACGCCGCGAGGAGGCCGACGCCCGGCCCGCCGTGGCGGGTGTCCGCGCGGCGCGCGGCATAATGGGGCTCGAGAGTCCCCGGCAGGACTCAAAGGGGCCCCTGGACGAGGAGGACAGCGAATTCAGCAGGCCGGTGGAACGCGGCCCTGTTCCCGAGCGGGACACGGTCGCGTGTCCCGCGTGCGGCGCGGCCAACGTGGGAACCGTGCCGCGGTGCTGGCAGTGCGGCGGCCGCATCGGGGACGATCCCTTTTTTGAATTCGACCGCACGGAAGACCGGGAAAAAGGTCTGGCCTTCAGCCCGGAAACGCTGAGCATGGCCGCTGTTGCCGCAGTGGTTGTGCTGCTGCTTCTGGGGTTGTTCTTGTCCCTGTCGATGCTGGGTGCCGCCGGTGGCCGGGACGGGGCGGGGGATGCCGTGCATACGGTGACAGAGTTGTATGAGCACCAGATCGGCTACAGCCGGGTAATTGCCGGTTTTGTCATGGTGTTGTTCTGGCCGCTGGCATTTTTTCTGTCGGTGCTGCTGGTGCGCGCGCCAAAGGCCGTGCCGGGTATGCTTATAACACTTTCGGGCCTGCTGATGGGCTCTTTGGCCTATGCCGCGTCGTTCCTGCCCATGCCGTTGACCCCCCTGATGGTGTTTCTTCCCATGATTCTGTCGCTGATGCTGGTGCTGTCCACCTTCGGCATGCCGGTGGGCAGGGCGGTCGGCGCCTGGGCGATCCATTTTGGCCTGGTCCTGGTTGTCACCGCCGCGGCATTCGTTGCGAGCGAGTCATTTCTGCTCAAAGAGGCGTTCAATCCGGTGCGCGAGGCGTCCGCGGTTTTCAAGTTCATCGGCGCCTCCGTTGGCGAGTCTTATCCGGGCAACTACCGGTTTCCGCAGAACACGGTACCCATAAGCCAGAACGTTGTCTGGCATCCGACAGGTTCCACATGGCTCGATGCCCGTGCCGGCGCGACCATGTTCACACTCAAGTCCGACCGTCCGGGCACCCAGCTAAAGTTTCAGATATACGACGAGACCGGCGCCCGCGTGTTTGACTATGTAAATGAAAACATCTATACAAAACTGTTTCCCGTGTTTCCGGGAAAGAAGTACACCATAGCCGTTTCGGGTGAGAAAGGCATCGGCGCGCAGGTCATTGTGGAGGGGCTGCTGCATCCGGAGTTTTTGAACTAGCCGCGGTGTCTTTCATCCAGCGCGCCCAGCGCTGTTTCCAGGCTGCAAGCGCGTCGGGCGGACAGTCCCTCATGAGGATGTCCCATGCCTGTCCGTTTTCAGGCCAGCGGTAGAGACACTGGGTTGCCGCTTTGAATGCAAGGTCCCCCCTGCCCAGCGCCTGGGCGCAGCAGGCGCGGAGCAAATGTATCCTCCCCGTGTCGATACCCGGACTGGCGAGGTCCAGTTCCCGCAGGGCCTCTTCATACCGTTTTTGGTCCGACAGCAGTATGGCGCAGTCTTCATGCACCTGCGTGCTGAAGCCGCTCCAGGCGGCCGCCCTGCGGTAGAGTGCCTCCGCCTCCGGCTGGTGTTTCACGTGGGCGGTTTCGGCGACGCGCAGCAAATGGCTGGGGATAAGCGTGTTTTGCACGTGGGGCCAGAGGAACAGGAGGCATGCCGCCGGAATGGACCATGCAGCGGCGCGTCCCAACCGGTACGGCCGGCACGGGCCGGGCAGGCCGCACAGCAGCAGCAGCCCGGCCAGCGCATGCGGCGCGCTGTGCAGCGTTGCGTTGAACAGTGACACCACCCCCAGCGCGGCGAGCGCGCCCCAGGCCTCCGGAAGGGGGCGGCAGCGGGGCAAAAGCGGCAACTCTCCCTTTTTTGGGCGCGATCCGACCAGCAGAAAGACCCCCGCCAGCACGGCCACGCCGGCCAAACCGTTTTCCGCCGCAAACTGGAGCGGCTCGCTGTGCGCGGTGTCCGCGTGAAGTTCATTGCGGTAATGCCGTTCACCGCCGGGTTTCCAGAGGACCGTGCCCAGAAAGTAGGGGCTTTGCAGCGCGTAATTGCAGAAGCCCACGCCGGTAAAGGGGTTGTCGCGGACCATCTCCACGGCGCCGTCCCACATCCACAGCCGCGCGCGGAAACCCACATCGCCTCCGCTGAAGGTGCGCGTCACGCGCTGGCCGAGCGTGGGCGCCAGCCACACGGCGGGGATCATGCAGGCCAGCAGGACCGCAGTAACGACGACCACGGTGCGCCGTTGCAGGCCGGTCCGGAAGTGTGTCCACGCCGCACGCCACGGAATCGCAACGGTTACCCCCGCCGCCGCGGCGAGCCAGGCGGTGCGCGACAGCGAAATGAACAGGCCGGTGGCGATAACGGGCAGGCAAAGCCTAATGGGCCAGACGGGTCTGCCAAGAAGATGTGGGACAGACGCCCCCGCCCCTCGTTCCCCGGTGTCTGCCACAGACCGACAGCCGG
>CAZOMH010000054.1:0-12591 GCA_964580415.1 uncultured Nitrospirales bacterium | reverse complement strand
CAGCGTATTCGTTCTGTCTCCGTGGCGATAAGGTATATTTGGAAATGCTTGGCCCCTAGGGCTTCTGTTCCCCTCGTCAAAAAAGGAGAAACCGGCCTCTCCTTTTGTGGGTCAAAGGACCAGTTTTACGTTCTTTGCCGTCACCTGTTATAGTAGCGGCCCCCGGCGCGAATGCATCGGCTGTAGGATACCCAAACACCCCTTTAGGAGGAACGAGAAGCATGATGACCGTGAATTTCCGCAAAACAGTACTCTGCCTGGCGCTTGCCGCCGCGATTGGTCTCGGAATGGCCGGCGGGGCGTGGGCGCAGGGCAATCCCCTCTCTTTGATGCCCGAAACGGCCCAGGCCGCCGTATTCCTGCCTTCGGTCGAATTCGTTGAAAAGCAGGGCGCGGTCGCAATGACGGTGCCCGGTGTCAAAGAGAACGTGAACATCGAAGAGGTCCTCGGCGACCTGCCCTCCAAGCTCGGCGTCAAAGATCCGACCGCCCTGGTGGAGGTGTTCAAGGCCGCCGGTCTTGCCACCGACAAGCCTCTTGCGGTCTTTGTGGCCACCACCGGCACCGAATCCCAGACCGTTGCGGGCGCGCTGCCTGTCGCCGACGAAAAAGTCGCCACAGAGAAGATGAAACTGATTTTTACGGCCAAACCCGAAGAGATCACGGTCGGTGACGCAAAGGGCCTGTTTGTAAAACAGGAAGAAATCGGTTATTCGATCCAGGGCGGCTACGTCTTTATCGGCTCGACCCCCGAAATGATTGGCCAGGTTGCCGCCAAGGCAAAGAGCCCCGTCACGCTTGCTTACATGAAGGCGGACGCTCCCCAGGAAGTCGCCGTCGTGACCTCCATTGACCGTCTGATCTCCGGCGGCATTCTGAAGACCACGCTGCCCAACGGCGCCAACCTTGCCCCCACGATTGACTACCTCAAGTCGTTCATCGATGAAATCGTGCTTGGCATCGGCGAGCAAAACGGCGAAGCCTACGTCCGCGTCGGCATGCACGACCCGGCCGGCGCCGTTGCCGCCCCCGCCAGCGCGCTCAAGCTGCACGGCCTCTTCGCGGGCGAAGCCCCGATCATGGTCGATCTGCGGAACAATGCCGCGCTGATTGAAAAGGCCCGCCTGCTCATGATGGCCAATCCCGCCCTTGCAAAGATTGGCACCTACGTCATGCTTGCCTCGCAGATGCTCGGCGACGAGCTGGCCGTTGCCATCACCGGCGTCAACGGAAAGATTCCCGACGGCATCGTTGCGGCAACGCTGGCGAAGCCGGAACAGATCGTGGGTCTGCTCGGTCTTGCCGGCATCGACACCAAGGCCGGTCCCAAGTACCAGCAGAACGGCGCCAATGTCTATGTCAAAGAAAACGTGACCGAAGGCGTCAACGTCTATATCGCGCTTGCGGGCTCGCTGCTTATGGTCAGCACCAATGAAGCCACGCTGAAGAAGGCAATTGACATGCTCAATGCCGATGGCACGGTCAAGACCGGCGCCAGCGCGCTTGACCCGAAACTGATCGCTGCGGCCGCCAACGGTTTTGTCGTCCTCGATCCCGCCAAGATACCCGCCGCCCAGCTTGATGCCCTTCCCAAGGAAGTGAAAGAGTTGAGCGCAAGCGGCAAGAAGCTTGTGGTGACACTGGGCAACAACGCCGAGTGGCGCGAACTGCGCCTTGCCGTGCCGGGCGGTTTTGCGGGCGTCGCCGAGACCGTCACCAAGGTTACCAAGTAACCGGTCTGTTCTCCGCCGAAAACATCGGGCGGGAAACCCTTCAAGGGTTTCCCGCCCGTTCTGTGTTTGGATGGCGCCGCGGCTCAACCGTTTTGCGTGCCGCGCTGCTTCAGTTCCCGCTTGAGAATCTTCCCGGTAGGACCTTTCGGCAACTCCTCCAGCACCTCGATTTCGCGGGGCCATTTGTAGCGCGCCATGCGCGCTTCCAGGAAGGCCTTCACGTCCCCGACCGTCAGTGTCTCCCCCTCCCTCGCCGACACGTAGACCTTTACCTCCTCCCCGCGCGCGCGGTCCGGAATACCGACCACGGAGGCCTCGCGGACCTTGGGATGCTGGTAGAGCACTTCTTCAATCTCACGCGGGTAAATATTCATCCCCCCCCGGATGATCAGGTCTTTCTTCCGGTCCAAAATGTAAAAATAGCCGTCTTGATCGCATCGTGCGACATCGCCTGTGTGGAACCAGCCGTCCACAATCGCCGCTTTCGTCGCCTGCGGGTTGTTATGGTACCCCTTCATGACATTGTGCCCGCGAATGACGATCTCGCCAACCTCGTCCGTTTTCGCAAAGACACCGTCATCGCGCATGATGCGCATGTCCACGCCCCAGACGGGCCGACCGATGGAGCCGACCCGGACCCTTTCCCCTTCCTGCGTGAAAGAGGCGACCGGACTTGTCTCCGAGAGACCGTACCCCTCCAGAATGGTAATGCCGTACCGCTCGCGAAAGCGTTCGTGAACCTCTCCGGGCAGTGCCGATCCCCCCGAGAAAGCGATCCGAACGGTGCTGAAATCGTGTTTCTCCCAGGTCGGATTGCTGAGAATGAAGAAGTACATTGTCGGCACCAGCGCCACCAGCGTAACCCCGTCGCGCGCTATCACCTCCATCGCCTTTTCCGTTTCAAAGCGCGGCAGCATGGTCATGGTGACGCCCCCGAGCACGCTTGCATTCATGAGGCAGGTTTGTCCAAAGGAATGGAACAGCGGCAGCGTAACCAGCGCCACGTCGCCCTCACGGGCATGCATGATTTCCCGTGAGGCATAGTAGGCGTTGAAGAACATGTTAAAGTGCGTCAGTTCCGCCCCGCGGGGCGCTCCCGTAGTGCCCGAAGTGTACAGAAACACGGCCGTATCGTCCGGCATCGTCTGAACCGTGTCAAAATCCGCGGATGCGGCAAGAACGAGGGGGGTCAGATTTACCCCCACTTCCGGTTCGGAAAAGTCGTCCGGAGTCGAAACAACAACGAAATTCACGCAGTCTTCCGCCGAAAGGAACGCCTTGCGCGCCTGTTCCTCAAACAGTTTGAAGGCGATGAACGCCTTCGCCCCCGAATCGGTCAGATAGTGCCGGATCTCGTCTTCTTTGTACAAAACGTTTACCGGCACCACAACGGCGCCGACATGGAGTATGCCGTAATAGATGATGGGGAAATGCGGCGTGTTCGGAATCATCATCGCCACGCGGTCGCCTTTTTCAACGCCCATGGTTCTCAGGACATTGGCGACGCGGCGCGCAAAACCGGCAAGTTCCCGATAGTTAAGGCGAATGCTGTCGAAAATAGTCGCCGTGGTTTCGGGCGACTTCTCCGCAGTCACGTCCAAAAAATGCGCCAGATTCAGCATTGCGTGCAGTTCTCCGCGCCCGTGCGGGCCGGGGTTGTGGAATAGCCGCTTATTGGGCGTCTTTCTTTTTGGTGAACTTCTTTTTCTGTCCGCCCGAAGTCGATTTGCCGGTGCCGGAAGCCGCCGGTGCATTGGCTGCCTTTCCCCCGGAACCCGCGGCGGTGGCGGCATTGTCCGAAGTGGCCTTGGAAGGTTCCTGGGGAACCTCCTGGGATTCCCCGTTGACCTTGACGGTCACCTTGGTCTCCCCTTTGCCCGACGGGGCATCGATTTTCTTGTCCACCGAACTTTCACCGTCCGGCCCCCCCTTGCCGTAACGCTGCAGTACCAGTTCGCCGTCCGGCGACACAAGCTTTACAATGCCCATCGGGGGAATTTTGTCGCTGGTCCAAACCTCTGTCTTCTTGCCTCCCTGTTCAACGACAATGTGTTCCGCCTCAACGGCGCCTTGGACAGTATCGATCTTTTCTTTGCCCACGGACTTTCTATCCGCCGAATGCAGTTCCCCGGCAGGTGCTGCGGCAGGGTCAACGGGCATCTCCTGCGGGGCATTCGTGCCGTCGCGAAAGATCACTTTGTGAATGTTCTTCGGGTCGCCCGCGGGGCCGGTCAGAAGCATTTTGTAAACAGCGGGAAATCCAATATGGGGAACCACTTCCGTTTCGATCCAGTAACCGTCTTTTCCGTCAACTTTTGCCTCGCCCACGACGGCTTGGCGCAGAAAGAGATGGTCTCCCGAGGCGGCGTCCTTCACGTCGTACCAGGCCCACACACCAACCGAGGGATTCACGAGTTTCCCGGACATGATGTCCATCATGACTGCGTCTTGCGCCAGCGCTCCAACCGCGCAAGTCATGGTGAAAACCGCAACCACTAGATACCTAAACATAAACACGTCTCCAATTGTTCTGTCCGGAAAACGCCGTTGTGTGTTACTTTAACACAGCAACGTCCGGTGATTCTTCAGTTCTCACAGTGCCGGAAACAGGATGTTTGCCCGATACCGGGCGTTGAACTTGACTGGGCCCCAAGCCGATTCTATTATTCTCCATCATCTCAACCAGAGACCAGCAGCCACGGTTACCATGTCCGACTCTTCCCTGCCAAAACAAATAGGACCATACCGCATCGAGGGCGAACTCGGCCGCGGAGCCATGGGTATCGTCTATTACGGACGCGACCCCCAAAGCGGAAGTCGCGTCGCCATAAAGACAGCCCGCCGCGAACTGATTGCCGGACCTGCGGCTTCCCCGGATGCCTTGAAACGCTTCTTCAGAGAAGCGCGGGTGGCCGGCATGCTCAAGCATCCCAATATTATAACCGTTTACGAGTCCGGCGAACAGGACGACACCGCCTTTATTGTCATGGAATACATTGATGGCCACGATTTGGGCGCCCGGATCGCCAAAGGGCCCCGGTTCACCGTGGAAGAGGCGGTGGAACTCGCGGCGGCCCTTTCGGAAGCGCTCGCGTTCGCCCACAAGCGCGGTGTTGTCCATCGCGACGTTAAACCGGCCAATATTATGCTCTCCAACGGCGGGCCGCCCAAACTGGCCGATTTTGGCATCGCCCATGTCATCGATTCCACCCTTACCCAAGAGGGTGCGTTGATTGGATCACCCACATACATGAGTCCCGAACAGTTCATGGGACAGCGCGTCGATGGACGTTCAGACCAGTTTTCCCTGGGAGTTGTTCTGTATGAGTTGCTCACCGGTGAACGACCGTTTGCGGGGGCGGCTTTTTCCACCGTGATGCATCACGTGCTGAAAACGGAACCGGCACAGCCTTGCGAACTCAATTTCGCGGTGGGTCAGGCGCTGAGCCGGGTGGTGATGAAAGCCCTGGCCAAGGCCCCGCAGGACCGCTACCCCGACGGTCGCGCCTTTGCCATGGCGCTGCGAAACGCTGTTCAGGCACCCTCCCCGGCAACGCCGCGGCCGCCCTCGCAAAACGCCACCGTCCGCATGAACGCGGAGGAATTCTTTGCCCAACTCCCCGCCCAACCACCGCAGCCTGCCGGACAGGCCGCGATGCCTTTTGAACAGCTTCCACCCAATACCCTTCCAAGAAGCTCCGCAGCCTCCTATAACGGGGCGGACCCCGATGAATCATATGCCGATACGACCGCCCGAACGGCAAAAGATATGCAAAGATCGGCCTTGTCCGTGCGGACGGCAATTGCGGTCTTGCTCCTGCTTGGCGGCATTGCGGTGCTTTTATATGCGCAGCGTACCCCAAAAATAGTGGACCTGTCCGCCGCCCAACCGCCCGCAGCGCAACAGCCGCCGGCTGCCGTTATGCTGGACACCCCCAATGACCCTCCGGAAGCGGTGAAAGTCGTCGGCACGGTCAAAGTTGCTGTCTTTGCCACAGACAATGAAGAAGAGTTTGCCAGGTATGAACGGGTGTACAAGGGCGGCGGAAGCATGGAAGCCTACCGCTTGGAAGCGGAGGCATCGGGACGTATTCAACGGCTGCGTGGAACGGATTATTCGATTGCCGTTTTTAACAGTGATACGGCGTCCCAACCTGCTTTTACAGAAACACTTACGGAAAATGGTGAGGCTGAGCTTTCATTGCCTGAAGACGCGCCAAGGGTTACCTTCAAGATTTACAGGTCCGGAACGATCTTGTTGACAGTGGAATTGGATGCTTTCGCCTGCCAGACGCCGCAAACATTCCTGGTGCCGCCGACGAAGCACGCCGCCCCCGCAGGGCAGTGATATAATGTCGCGAGAACGCCCGCGCGCCCTGTTCCGCGTGTGTTGTTGTTTCTTGCGCGTCCTGACACAGTCATTTCTCTTGGCAGCGGGATCAAAACGGGAACTCAATCGGTTTGTTGCGGATACTACCTCCGGTGACGCAATATTAACGTGCCTGAACGGGATCAGTCCGGCCATCGCCGGGCAGCACCGGGCAGTCAGGACCGCCGCATGGTCTTGGAAGCTCTTTTGTCGTCATAACGTGCATACTTGAAAGGATTTCCTTCATGTCGCGTTCCATACCACGCATGTTGCTGCTGCTGCTGTCAGTCTTAATCGTGGCTTTGCCCGCGGTTGCCAATTCACCGTGGAAGTATCGCGCAGTCGTCATCGACGGCGGGACAACGGACCTTTCCTCGGCCTATGCGCTCGGCGATGTGGAGCAGGCCTCCATCGGTTATCACCATGCGACGACCGCCGCCCCTGAACTGTGGTTTTCTTTTGCCGGAAAGTACGGCGACAAGGTGCATGTTCAGATTGGCGTGCCCCAGTTGGAGCCGTACCGCCTGCTTCGGCCCCTTGTTGCCGTGGTTGGACCCGGCATGCCTGCCCCCGACCGTCCACTGCCCTTTGACCTTCCAGCCGGTTATGGCGCGCTCCTATACGATACGGCTGCCCAGTCCGTGGACAACTACACTGAATCCTACACCGGCACAAAAAGCTGGCGCTTTGCCGCGGAGGATATCTATCTCCCCGCGTCCGGCCCCTGTTACATCGTCGGATTCACGCCGAACGGCGGGGAGGGGAAGTTCTGGATGGCGGTTGGCGAGAAAGACGCATTCCGCTTTTCCGACCTGTTTACAATGAACGAAACGACGCGAAAAATCCGGGACTTCTTTGAGGTTTCCGAAGGTCCGGGCGTCGTATTCTGGAGCCAGGCGCTGGCCATTTTCCTTGCCGTGTTTCTGGCCATTTTTGCCGTTTCACCGCGCTAAATCTCATGCCATCCCGTGCTGGGTACTTTAAGAAGCACCGCGCGACGCTGCTGACCGCTCTTCCGGGAGTGTTGATTGCCTTGATTGCAACGTGGTGGTTTCTGTTTCAAGGCCCCGGTTCCGCCCTCCGGCATGCGCGATACATGCGGCCCGATACGGCGGTTCGGGCGGTGCTGTGCCCCGCCCGCGTTCAGTCCTACGTTTCCAGCCTGGCCCCGACTGTCACCCATTTCGTGCGGGGACTTCCCAAACTCTCTTCCATGCAGGGCGGCCCCATACGTTTCGACTGGCTGCACAAAATGCCGCTGGAGATGGCTTTCTTGTTTGACCAGTCCCTTCCGGGCCGCTTTGAGGTCACCCTGTTCATGAAGGAACATCCCGCGGGGGAGCCCATGGACGAGCTCATAGACAATTCCACTTTCCTGGGCGACCTCTCCCCCATTCTGTGGTCCTCTCCCCGGATACGCCGCGAATCGGGAGGGTGTTTGCTGGCCGACGGGCAGCTTGCCGTGCCGCCCGACTTCCAGGAAGAGGCAACCCGCTTCTGGCCGCAATACAAGCCGGTGGTCGCTCCCGCCATTCACGGAAACCATTTCTTTGAACTCGGCATAAACAACTGCAACGGCGCATTGATGCAGCTTCAGGGGGCTTTGATAAACCTCTTTGTTCCCTGGGCCGATATGTCGCTCCAGCAACAATTGAGTGAAGCCGCCCGGGGCGTTATTGAACTGCATGCGTTTGCCGACCTTGCCGTCTCCGACCGCCTTGAATTCACCGTCGAAATCCAGTGCGGCGATCCCGGTTCGGCGACGGCCGTTGCGGCCCTTTGCGGTACAGCCGCCCCCGTGCTCGCCGCGTATCTTCAATCCATGCACCAGTTCACACTGGACGGAAGTTGGGAAACGGACGGGGCACGCACAACCGGGAAGTACGTGCTGGGCGGCTTTGAACCCAGCCTGCGCCATGCGCTGGGCGGATGACAAGGAATTGATTTCAGCGCTCCGGTCACATACCATACAGTCTGTTCTTAAGACGCCGCAATCACAGGAACGAGGAGAATACCGTCGTGAAAAAGGGATGCCTCATTGCACTTGCCGCAATTGGTCTGCTTATCCTTGCAGCCGCTGTCGTTCTGGGAGTGGCCTATACCAGGTTTAACCGGGAAATCGGATTGACCGAGGCCCCGCCCGTCTCCCATGAGACGGTGGCGACCGGGAATACGGTCTTTCGCGTCGTGCTTAAGCCCGAAAGCATGGCCCCGCTATTGGACAAGCTAATTCCCCCCAACGCAATTCCGGCTTGGCTCGCCAAGCTGGGATACGCCCCGGAAAAGATCATCCCAAAGGTGTTGCCACGGGAGGTCGCGGTGCTGGGAGCTCCAGACTTTGCCACCAACAAACTCGGCCTGACCTTCTTTTTGAACGAGAAGATTGGCGGCCCGGCCCTCGTCGGTGCAATCAACACCGGCAAGTATACCGAGGACGGCAAACCGCTGCTGGCCAGTTTTCCGAAGATTACCTGGTCACCCGAGGGTGCGCAACTGCCCGAGCGCGGAAATTTTCAGCTCAAGGGAAGTCTTGCCATTCCGGACACGGTCGAACCGGCCATCCTCAAGAGCTGGAAGCCGTCGGCCCCTGTGGAACCGCTCCGTATCGAAGGAACCCACCATCTTGAAGCGGTTTTGGACAACCGCAACGGCGATATCTTGGCGTTTTGTGCGGCATTGATGGCCGCGCAGGGTAAAGACTGGGAATCGGAGTTTAAGAATCCGCCCGCCGGGCCGATGATTGAGGCCAATTTGCCCGATATTCTTGATATCCGTGCTGCAGCAGATATGCTTGATTTTGATACAGTCACGATTAACCTTCGTGTCGATGCCACTGCGGAAAAGGGACCGGGGCTTGAATTCATGGTCAAAATGGTGTGGCCGAATATTATCATTGCCGCCGAGCAGAATGGAGTCACGCTGAAGGGCGAACCCGTGTGGGATGCGCAGAAAGGCGCATTGCTCCTTGATATTACGGTGACGGGGATTAAGCCGACGATTGAAAGGGTGTTTGGGGAGAAACTTCCCGGTCCCTCGACCGCGCCTTCGGCCAAGAAATAGGCAGAACGCTTCGATATAAAACAGACTGCCCGGCCCGAAAGGGCCGGGCTTTGTTGTTGTACGCATACTTAAACAGAAATCGTCGGCTGTTTCAGAATTAAACGGCCAATACACCGCCGTTGCTCTCGTTAATTATCTGGTTATAGGGGTTTGCGACCGTGCAGGGCGTGGGCCAGCGTGGCGTCATCGGCATATTCCAATCCCCCGCCCATGGGAACGCCATGGGCAATCCGCGTGACTTGTACGCCTTTTGAGAGCATGATGCGCGACAGGTACAGCGCAGTGGCTTCGCCTTCCGCCGTGGCATTGGTGGCGATAATAACCTCCCGCACCGCTCCGTTGTCCAAACGGCGCAACAGCATATCGATTCGCAATTCCTCCGGACCGACATTCTCCAGCGGGCTCAGCACACCGTGGAGCACATGGTAAACACCCCGGAAGGCCCCTCCCTTCTCAATCGCCATGGCACCAACAGGCTGTTCCACAACGCACAGCAAGCCATGATCCCTGCGCGGGTCCTCACAGACGGGACAGGGGTCGGTCTCCGCGAGATTACGGCAGATGGAACACAATGTGACCCGGTCCCTGGCGGTTTTCACAGCCAGCGCAAAGTCCTCGGCGAGTTCCGGCGGGGCGCTCAGGAGGTGCAGCGCGTAGCGTTCAGCCGTCTTCTTTCCAACACCGGGCAACCGCCTGAAGGCTTCGATAAGATGTTCCACCGTGGGTGCGTTCAGCAGCATGGCAGTTCCTCAGGCGCGCTGCCGCGCACCTTTTCCCTTCCCAAGCTCTTTGCGAACGGTTTCCCACTGCTCAATGACTTCCTCCCGGGTGAACACGTCCAGCCGGTCGGGAAACACCACCCCGTCCAGATGGTCGCATTCGTGCTGGACAATGCGGGCAAGAAAGTCGTTGGCCTCAAATTCGAAAACGGTTCCGTCAATATCCTGCGCCCGAACCTTTATGTGCGTGGCCCTGGGCACCCGCGCATACATTTTTGGAAGGCTCAGACATCCCTCTTCGCCGTATTCGCGTCCGTCACTCTCCAGAATCTCCGGATTGACCAGGCACATCGGCTCGCCTTCGGGTTCGCACAGAACCAGCAGACGCTTGGAAACGCCAACCTGCGGCGCCGCAAGCCCCACCCCTTCGCTTGAATCCATCGTCTCAAGCATATTCTGCGCAAGTTCGGCGAGTTCCGCACCAAACAGGGTTACCGGTTCCGCCTTGCGCGTCAGCACTTTGTCGGGATAGTACAAAATTTTAAGGATTGCCATAAATGTCACGCCTTTAAAGGGAAAACCAAATCGTACCACAGCGGTCCGGTTCTCGTCCAAGTGCATTCGCAACCAGACGGTTGCTCAGCCAACCACGGAATCACTTTCACTATTCTGCTTGTCCTCTGCCAACACGGCAGCCAGAAACTCCGCGTACACCCGGATATTGGCTGTTAGCAGATAACAGAGCAGGAGAAAATGGGGGATCGTGATCCCCAGTTCAACAAGAAAGAGCAGCCCCCCGTTCGGCGAGTGTACCAGAAAGGGTACCAGCGCAGCCGTAAAGAGGAGCACCAAGTACGGGAAACGCTGCGGAGGCCGGTCCACAATGCGCCGGGCCTGATTTGAAAGTCGGATAAGGAACAGGACAATGAACAGGTCGGCCAGGGTCCAAGACAGACACTGCCACCGCGTCCAAAACAGGTATTGTTCAGGCGAGAAGTGCGAGGCCACCCACACGACCCAGTCTGGCGGCGTCATAGGAGGAGTCCCTTTCTGATCCGCAACACGCGCCGAATCCGGCCGTGGGCCCGCAAGAGCACTGCGGCAGCAACCCATTCCACACCAATCCAGACAATTCCGGAAAGGCGCAGATAGAGATAGACCGCATTACGGTAGGGAGACAGCCAGGATTCAGAGATTGTGAGAACCTGGGCCCAATCGTTCACTGGCTGGCCCCCCCCGTCGGGAACCGTATCCGCCGCTGTCGCGGGGATAGCAACCAGCCCCGCAGTCACGGCAAAACCGACGATGAGCAGCAGGGGAAGCACGAAACCAACGCCTGCGCCGCCCGGTGCCGCCCCGGCCCCGTCGTCGAGCCTTCGGCAGAGCGCCTGGTACGTCCGGTATCCTTGATAAACGATGGCCATTTCCAGGATTACCCAGACGGTTACAAAGCCCGCCCAAACCGCAAGGTGCCGTTGAACCGCGAGAAAATCCGCCGTGGCCGCCGAATACACGCTCACTGGACCATCCTGCAACTGAATGTGGAGGGGTACCCACAGAAACGGACGAACAAGGACGGCGAGAAGGAATATGGAGGCCACCATGCAAAAGAGGATGGCCCGCCGCGTGGCAAACGCATCCCATACCGGCCCGGCAGGCACCGGATGCCGTCCAACATGCCGACGCGCCTCAATCATGAAGAACAGGATGAGCATTTCGGCGGCAATCCAGAAAACGCCGCAAAGCTCGATAAACAACATCCGCATTTCCCGGATATGGGCACCGGCGATGTTTGCCAGTAAATGGGCCGACACGTCCACCCTACCTCCGGCCACAAGAGGCGGAATGCGTCCGCAAGAGTACATTGCGGACGTAACCCATGCCGATTTCAGTCCCAAGAACCACGGTCACCTCCTTTGTGAATGGTAGAACGACTATTGTAACGGCGCGGACAATTCAACACAATTGCGCCACTGTGCTACAATTGGCCCATGGCGACGATTGACACACTCAAGACCCTTTACGAACCGGTACAGCCTCAATTGCTTGAGGTGCGCACGCTGGTCGATTCAATATGGCGGGACGCGCTCCGGTTGGTGCGGGTTCCCTCCGTGGATATCCCGCGTGCAGGCGGCAAACTCCTGCGACCGGCGCTTTGCCTGTTGTCGGCCGGTGCCGTCGGTGCGGGGGATTTGTCCCAATTTAGCCGTCTTGCCGCAGCCTACGAGGGCCTGCACCTGGCCTCGCTGGCCCATGACGACGTAATTGACCACGCCATGCTGCGCAGGGGCCACAATTCCCTGAACGTCCTTTGGAACAACCATGCCGCCGTGTTGGGCGGAGACTATCTGGTCGCGCGGGCTGTGGAGATGATCGCCGAATACGACTGCTGTTCCGTCGTGTCGAAAGCGGTACGCTCCGTCCGGCGGATGGCGGAATGCGAACTCTATTTCTTTGGCCGCCCGCCTGGCGAATCCGTGCCCGAAGAAAGCCTGAAGCTGGCCGAAGGAAAGACTGCCAGTCTCTTTGTTGCGGCCTGTTCCGCCCCTGCCACCATCCTTAAGTCCGGTCATGAAACGGCTTTGTGGCAGTTTGGAAACGCCCTGGGAGTGGCTTTTCAGCTTGTCGATGACATCTTGGACCTGACGGGCACCAGCGATGACCTGGGCAAGGCCCCCTGCGGCGATGTTGCCGAGGGCAAGAGCACCCT
>CAZOMH010000053.1:0-12806 GCA_964580415.1 uncultured Nitrospirales bacterium | reverse complement strand
AGCCGCCATTGCCGGCGAGGCCTTCGAGTTCGAGTCCATGTACCCGAAATTTGTGGCCGAGGCGCAGGCCGAGGGCAACAAGGCCGCCGAGATAGTGTGCGCCGGCGCGATGGCGGTGGAAAAGCAGCATCACGACCTGTATTCGGGCGCGCTGGCGGCCGTGAAGGCCGGCGGCGATCTGCCGGCCGCGGCCATCCATGTGTGCGACATCTGCGGCACCACCATCGTCGGCGACGCGCCCGACGAGTGCCCCGTCTGCCGGGCCAAGAAAGAGCATTTCTTCGAAGTGAAGTAACGGGACGCAACCCATTCAACAGGAGTGAACGACCATGTGCCGCCATTGCATGAACCGACGTGAATTCATGGGCGCAAGCGGGGGAATGCTGCTTGCCGCAAGTCTTGCCGGGACCTCAATGGCGGCCATGGCCGCTGCTCCGGCGTGGAGCCGCGACCTGTGGGATGCGAAAAAGCCCTTCGCCATGCCGGACAGGCCGCTGGTGGTGCAGCCCGTGCTGATGTACAGCATTCCCGAGCGCCGCGAGGCCACCTCGTGGAAATCCTGGGGGGACATCAAGAGCATGGAAGCCGTGGAGGAGGAGTGTGTCCGCATTGCCGGCGAGCTCGATGCGCTGGAGAAGAAGGCCGGTTTCAGGCTGGAAATCCGGCCGGTGATCCGCGTCGCCGAGGACGGTGAGGCCGCCGGGGCGGGCGGGTCCGACGCGGATGTGGTCGTTCTCTATCCTTCCGGAGGCGGCGGTGAAACGCTGCGCGCCTGCCTTCCCAAGGATCGCGGACTGATTTTCCTGCGCCACCGCTCCGGCCCGGTGTATTACTGGTACGAGGCGCTGAGCGTCAAGTACCTGCGCACGGACACGGTGAATCCCGCCGAAAGCAGGCAGCAAGACAAGGTCCTCGGCGTTGACGACGTGGTGGTGGATGACACCGATGAACTGCTGTGGAAGCTGCGCGCGCGCCATGCAATGAAGAACTTCACCGGCACCCGCGTGGTGGCGCTGGGCGGGCCGCAGGGCAAGTATGTGCCGGAGGCGCCCAAGATCGCACGCGACAGGTACGGGCTGGAAATCATTGACGTGAGTTATGACGACTTTGCGCCGCGCATTCAGGCCGCTTTGGCGGACAAGGACCGCATGGACCTGGCCGAAAAGTGGACGGACGAGTATCTCGCGCTTCCCGGCACGACGGTTGCCACCGAACGTCCCTTTATCGTGAACTCGTTCATTCTGTACGGGCTCTTCAAGGAACTGATGACCGGGCACAACGCGCCGGTCTTCACCATCAACAGTTGCATGAACATCATCATGCCCATGTCCAAGACCACCGCCTGCCTGGCGCTGAGCCTGATGAACGACGAGGGCCTTCTGGCCTTTTGCGAGTCCGACTTCGTGATCATCCCGGCGGGCATTCTGATGTACCACATTGCCCGCACCCCCGTGTTCCTGCACAACTCCACCTTTCCGCACAAGGCCATCGTCACCTGCGCGCACTGCACCTCGCCGCGCCGCCTCGACGGCGTGGGTTATGCGCCCGCGCTGATCACCACCCATTACGAGTCCGAGTTCGGCGCGTCACCCAAGATTGACATGCCCATCGGGCAGACCGTCTCTTTTATCGACCCGGAATACGCCACAGGGCGCTGGGTGGGCATGCGCGGCACCATTGAGGACAATCCATCCTTTGCCATCTGCCGGTCGCAGCAGGAAGTCAGGATCGACGGCAACTGGCGTCAACTTCAGAAGGAGGTCCGCGATTCCCATTGGATCATGGCCTACGGCGACCATCTGAAGGAACTCGGCTACGCCGCGCCGCGGCTCGGCGTCACGTGGGACAATATTTCCGACGGGGTTTGACGGCACGGGTTCCCTCCACCGTGGAATGCGCGCCGACTGGACTGGTGAGACACACAGGCCGACTGTGGCAGAATAACTCCGGTTTACTGTTTCAAAACCAACCCGTGGAGAATACCCATGTTTGCGAAGTTGACTTGGAACGCAAAGCGCCTTCTGACCGCAGCGGTGTTCGCGGCGCTGCTTTTCGGTGCGCCCGTTGCGCGGGCCGTCGTGCCCGCTTTTGGCGACCGTTTCCCGCTGGAGGTGTTTCCGTCCGAGGCGAGACGGATGGTCGATGATCAGACCGGCGCGGAACTGCTCTTCCTCACGAGCGGCCCCACGAAGAATCAGAACCTCTATTTCCATCAGCGGTCGTGGCTGTCCGACAATTCCATAATTCTCTTCGCGTCGCAGCGTGAACATGGCGGTCTGATGGGTTATCTCACCGCCACCGGCGAACTTGTCCGCATTACCGCCGCCGACGGCACGCCCACCGGCGGCGCCACGGCCGCTGTGAACCATCCCGCCGTGTACGCCATGGCCGGGCAGCGCGTGCTCGAAATAGCTTTTGATATTGAGGCGTCCAAAGACCCGCAGAAGAAACCGTCCAGGGTATGGGCGCGGCAGCGGCTGCTTTGCGGAATGAACGGCACCATCGGACAGTTGAACGAAAGCTGCGACGGTCGTTTCCTTGCCACCGGCGGTTCCGATCCGGAGAACGCCAAGTCCACCGCCGTATTCACAATTGGCACCGAAGACGGCGCGGTCAAGCGCGTTTGCGGCATGCCTCCGGGCACCGTACTCGGCGTCAGCCATGTGCAGTGGAGCGTGACCAACCCCAACTGGATCAGTTTTGCGAACGCGCCCATCCGCCTCTGGGTGGTCGATATTCGCGACGGCAAGCCCTGGGCCCCCTATGTCGAGCGCGACGGCGAACTGGTCACGCACGAATCCTGGTGGATCAACGACCTCATGCTCTTTTGCGGCGGCACCCATGCCAAGCCCACCGAGGACTCGCATGTAAAAACGCTCGATGTGCGGACCGGCCAGGTGCGCATCATCGGCGAGGGCGCATGGTTTCCCGGGCTGGACAACGCGGCCATTTCCAGGCGCAACTGGTGGCACGCCTCCGGCAGCGCCGACGGCCGCTGGGTCGCCGGGGACAATTGGCACGGCGACATTATGCTGTTTGAGGGGCTGACCGCGCGGCCGCACCTGCTAACCGCCGGTCACCGCACCTACGGCAGCGGCGCCCATCCCGAAGTGGGCTGGAGCCGCACCGGCGACCAGGTCATCTTTGGCGGTTCCTACAAGCTCGGCGAAGGCGCCCACGTGTGCGTCGCCACCATCCCCGCCGCATGGCAGGAGGAGGTGCGCCAACTCGGCCGCCGCGTCGAGGCCGTGGAGAAGGGCATGGGCAACAACACGACATCGCCCACCACGCCCAACGTTCCCAAGAGCGAATAACCGGCAGGGATGGTCTCCGCGCGGGGACCGGCTCCAAACGCCACGGAGAACGAACATGGTTACGGCAATCATTCTGGCGAACGTGAAACGCAGTTCCATTAACGGCACAGCCCAGGCGCTTCTCGAGATTCCCGGCGTGTCCGAGGTGTACTCGATAGCAGGGGAGTGGGACCTGGCCATCATCGTGCGGGTCAGGGAAAACGAACAGCTTTCCGACCTGGTCACCGACCGTTTGCGCAAACTGGAAGGCATCGAGCGCACCACAACGCTGATTGGGTTCCGGGCCTACAGCAACCACGATCTCGACCGGATGTTCTCGATAGGGTTCGAGTAGAAGAACGGTTCGCCGTATTGGTGCGGACCCGGGCGGGGCGCGGTTTCACAATCGGGCGTGTTCCCAAGTGAAACCCGGAAGCGCGGGACAAAGACAAGGAGCGGTGCAATGGTCCGACGTGGTCTGAATGGAACAGTCTGGCTTGTTCTGGTCTTGGCGTCCACTGCCCATGCGGCCGCGCCGATCTCCGACGATGCGTACTTTGACAAGGTGCGCGGGGCATGGCTGGGCAAGTGCATTGGCGGCGCACTGGGCATGCCCATTGAGGGCTGGCCCTACACGCGCATCGAGAGCACCTATCCCAAGATCACCGGCTATCTGGGCTACTTCACGGACGGTCGGATCGACTGGTCAGGACAGATACAGGCGTTGGAAGTGCCCAAGGACGGCCAATGGCATGCCATGAAATTCCGCGTGACCGTGCCCGCCCACGACACAGCCAAGGTCTATGCCGCCCCCATCATGGGGCTCAGTCCCGAGTTCACCACTTATCCGGTGGGCATTGCCGTGCGTGGTTTGCGCATCGTTGAGCCCAATGTGGATGTTCCCGGCGATCCTGAACACTGGGTATCCTCGGGTGCTGTAACTTGGGGTCGGGAAGGCTTTGCGCAGTACAACTGCCCGGCAGACAGGGCTTGGCTGCGTTTGCTCCAGGCAGATGCCCGAAAGCTCGCACTCAAACCCGGTGACACGCTGGTAATAGCCCTGGATGCTTGTTGGACCTCGGGCGACAATCATATCGGCCTCGCCTTCGACTGGCTGTCCCGTGGGCCGAGCAAGGGTTTCGGCCCGGACGATGACACCTCCTACCAGATTGTGGGGCTCAACACACTTGAGAAATACGGCCCGGACATTTCGTGCAAACAACTGGGCACGGAATGGTGTGCTTCACTGCCCGCCATCGACAAGAATTTGGCGGAGGGGTTGGCGCTGGAGCGGATGCGGTCCGGCATTGAACCGCCCGAATCGGGACGTCACCCGATCGGCGAGGCCATAGGCGGGCAGATGAAGGGGGAGATATGGGGACTTGTCTGCCCCGGCAACCCCAAACTGGCCGCCGAGTACGCCCGCCGCGACGGCGTGGTGGCCCACTGCGACAACGGGGTCTACGGCGAACAGTTCATCGCGGCCATGATAAGCACGGCCTTTGTGGAAAAGGACGTGCGCAAGATCATCGAGACGGCGCTGAAGGAGATTCCCGCCGACTCCAAATACGCCGAGACGGTGCGCTGGGTGCTCCAGATGCACGACGCGGGCAAGGATTATCGCGAGGTGCGCGCCGAGGTGGTCAAGAAATATCCGAACGCCTGCAATCCCGTCTATGCGGATACGGGCATCGTGACGCTGGCGTTGCTCTACGGCGGGGGTGACTTTGAAAAGACCATCACCACCGCGGCCTCCTGCGGCAGTGACACCGATTGCGACACCGCCAGCGTCGGCGCGCTCGTGGGGTGCCTCATCGGCGCCAACGCCCTCCCGTGCAATTGGACTGAGCCCGTCGGCGACGTGTTCCGCTGTTTCGTTCAAGGATCGGAGAACTGGTCCATCGCCGACCTGTCCAAACGCATTTGCGCCATGGGCCGAAGGGTCGCCGAATTCCACAAGGACGGGATGCGGTTTGCCGCGCCATTCTGAAGTCATGGAAAATAAGGTGGAAAACAGGGACAAACAACCTACTTCACCCGTGTGGTATGCACAACAACCCAGATGCGCAGCCACGTGGTCCAGCCGCGAAGCCGGCGTATGACGCCGCCAAAAAGACGGCGCAAGGGGGCGGCCTTTATGGCCGTGCAGCTGCCGTCGGGACCGAAGCACCAGCGCTCGGGTGCGCCGGAGGCCATGGCCACGAGGCGCAGGCGGGCACTGTCGAACATCACCACAAAGCGGGTGCAATTGGCGGCGCGAATCTGGCGGACGAGCGCGATGAGCGCGCCGGGATTGCGCAGTCCGTGGGGAGGCGCGGGGGTGACGAGCACGGCGCCGGCAAGATCGGCGAGCGTGTCCGCGGGAAAGCCGGGCGGGATCATGGCCGTGATCCGCGCGTCCGGATGGGTCTTGCGCAGATGGCGCAGCAGCCGCACAAAATGGGGGCCGCGGCTGTAGAAGGCGACAATGTGCTGTTCGGCGCTCACGTGATGAGTTCCCTGATAAACGGCAGATAGCGCTGTTCGATGATGACGTCCCAGTCATATTCGCGTTCCGCCACACGACGGCCCGCCTCGCCCAGACGGTAGCGCAGCGCGGCATCGCCAAGCAAGGTGTTGAGTTGTTCCGCCAGTTCGGCGGCGTCGCCGGGCGTGAACAGGAAACCCGTCTCACCGTGGCGCACGATGTCGGCGAGCCCGCCGATGCGGCTCGCGCATACGGGCACGCCCGTGGCCATGGCCTCTACGGCGACGAGGCCGAAGGGCTCCTCCCACACAGAGGGAACCACCACGACGGCCGCCTGTTTGTACAGCGCCAGCGTTTCTTCGTGCGAGAGCCAGCCCAGCGCCTTGAAATGTCCGCTGCTCAGTTCAACGTCAAAGTGCGTGGCATGAATCTCAAAGTCCGTTGGCGAGACAGGCGGGACGCCTGCGATACCAGAACACATGGCAGGCGGGACGCCTGCGGTACGTACCGCCGCCGTCTCGGCGGCCTTGTGACCGGATTCCTGCGGGACGACTGCGGTACCAGACGTGGCAGGCGGGACGCCTGCGGTACGGGCGCGCTTTTCCGCGAGCAGTTCCCCCGCCCTGCGCAGCACGTCGAGGCCCTTGAGCGGGTCCTCGACGCGGCCGGTCATGAGGATAATCTTGGGATCGCCGACTGCGCCGCCAATAACGGGCGTTATTTCATGCACCGGCGCGCCGCCGGGAAATATCTCCGGCCGCCGTGTGAATTCGGCCACGTGCGCGCGCAGCGTGGTGTTGGACACAACCACGGCGGTGTAGGCCTGGAGAGACTCCATGACCACACGGTGGTATTCGGGCCGCCATGCCTCCGCCGCAACCCAGTCGGACGCCCAGGTGCGC
The DNA here is from genome assembly GCA_964580415.1 of uncultured Nitrospirales bacterium. GTDB lineage: Bacteria > Hydrogenedentota > Hydrogenedentia > Hydrogenedentales > CAITNO01 > CAITNO01. Next base: position 6,144 of record CAZOMH010000053.1, on the reverse strand, counting down.
ATATGGCCGGAGCGTATTTCCGGACCGAGCTTTTCGAGCGCGCAGGCGCGGCAGACGTCGGGCGTGCGCAGATAATCGTTGGGACAGGGCCGGCCATCCTTGAACCGCAGCGCATCGCGCGCGCAGGCAAGTTCGTGCGCATAGAATCGCCCCACCAACCTGTGATGCGCCAGCGCCAGGGCCAGGTAGGGTTTCAACGCGAATCCGTGCGTGAGAAACACCACATCAGGCTGCCATGCGTCCACTTGATCCCGAAATCGGGCGCACAACGTGTCCGGCTTGAGCTCATTGGTTTCAAATTCCAAGACTGTGACGGGGAAAGGCAGCAGGTCGGTCTGCACGTTGCCCCGCTCCATCGAGCCGCGTTCGTGGGCCACGAACAGGTGTACCCCGACACCGCGCCGCGCCAACCCGCTGACAACCTGATAGACGTCCGCATCGGCACCGCCGTTGGGCGGCCAACTGAAGACCAGATCGGCAAAGGCGACACGCATGGGTGTGGGTGCCGTGCTCATGGGCCGCCCCTCCCGATACCCTTGGCCAGGTCATTCCACAAGGGCCGGTAATGCTTCTCCATAACCGTGTCCCAGGCGTATTCGGAGAGGACACGCGCGCGGCCCGCCGTGCCCATGTGCCGGCGCAGCGCGGCGTCATCCAGCAACCGGTCCAATGCCGTGGCCAGCGCGCCCGCATCGCCGCGTTTGAAAAGAAGACCCGTTTCGCCGTCAACCACAATACCAGACAGCCCGCCCGCGCGGGAAGTGCAGACGGGACGTTCTGCGGCCATCGCCTCAATCGCGACCAACCCCCAGGGTTCGTCCCACACGCTGGGCACAACGCAAATGTCCGTCTCCGCATAGAGGCGCGGCATTTCGGCGTGGTCCACCCACCCCAGGGGTCGGAGCCACGCCCCCTCCCCCATGTCCTGCGGCAAGGTGGCGCGCACTTCGAAGTCCTGCCGGTGCTCCCACAGTCGCCCCGCCGCCTCCGCAAGCACAGCGAAGCCCTTGGCCGGGTCTTCCGCGCGTCCGGCCATGAGAATAACCTTTATTCCGTCCGGCTTCTCGACCGGCGGTCCGGGCACAAAGGCATGGGCATCGACACCCGACGGAATCACGCGCGCTTCACCCGGCAACCCGCCCAGCGGCGGAATCATTCCCTCATTGCACACCAGCGCCACGCGCACCGCGCGTAGTGCGTCGCAAAACACCTTGTGGTATTGGGCGAGATAAGCCGCCGCGCCGACATACTCCCGCAGCCATGCATTTTGCTGCTGTGACCGTATCTGCGGGCCAAGCAGGTCCAGCGCGCAACGGCGGCAAACATCAGGCGTGTCGAGGTAACAGTTGGGACAGGGCACGCCGTTCAGGAATCGCAGCATATCGCGCTGGCAGGCGGCTTCGTGGGCGTGAAACCGGGACACAATGGGGTAATGGGACAGCGCCAGTGTCACGGCAGGCTTCATAAGAAAACCCTGGCCGAAGTACACAACATCAGGCCGCCATGCATCGACGGCCGTGCGGAACGCCGCCGCAACCTTGTCCGCAGTGAAGCCGTTCCCGCAAAACGGGAGCACTTCGACGGGGAACGGCGTGCTTCCCCCCTTTATGCGCCCCCGCTCCCAGGTATCCTCGTCCCGCGCCGCAAACAGACACACCCTGTGCCCCATGGCCTGCGCTCCCGCAGCCACGTGAAAGACGTCCACATCACCGCCCCCATGGGGCGGCCAGGAGAAGAGCAAATCTGCAAAGGCAATGCGCATGCCGCGCTCCGCGTTGTCCGATATCCAGCGGTTTGGTATCCCGGCGAACTTTCACAATAGCTTATCAGAGCGGCGTATAAAACGGTGAAACATGAAGGAATCAGGGAAGAATGCGCGGCCCCGAAACACCCTCTTCGCCGAAAGACTTTCCGTCTCCAAATGCCGGTACAGGACCTTTTTACGGCCGATATGGGGGGGACCACATCCCCAATCGGCTCCGGCGCACTTTAGCCGGTGACCGCCGCGAGTGACCGCCGCGAGTTGAGCCCCTCCCCGCCCTCTGTTATACTTCATCGTCGTGGCCGGTATCCCTTTTTTGTGGGGAATTTGCCCGTATCAGGAAAGGACAGCCACGCTTGTTGTGTCGTCGCCGAACGCTGTCAAACAATCGGCGCGCCTGCAATGGCAGGATGTGTTTTTGTGTTTTTGTCTCATATTGTCCATGGTGCAAGCCTCCGGGTTGACCGTTGCTTGCGGAATGGGTGCCGAAAGGACGGGGCAAACCGTGCAGGAAAAGCTGAAAAAGACCGCCAAACGCGTCATCACGCGGCGGGGCGTGATGTGGCTGGGGCAAACGTGCAACCAGCGCTGTTATTTCTGTTACTTCATCAACCGCATTGAGGACCATTCTCATCCGGAACATGCCTTCATGTCCCTGCAAAAGGCCAAGGACATCTGCAGTACGCTGCGCAATGTCTACGGCAACACGGCCATCGATATCCAGGGCGGCGAACCCACTATATACAAAGAGATACTGGAGTTGATCCGGCACTGCCGGGACATCGGCCTGATCCCCACACTGATTACAAACGGCCTCGTCCTTGGAGCCCCCGGTGTGCTGGAAAAGTACCGGGATGCCGGAATCCGGGATTTCTTGGTCAGTCTTCACGGTATTGGCGACATTCACGACGAAGTGGTCCGGGTCAAGGGCGCGTACACGAAAATTGTCGCCGCCATTGAACGCATGCAGGCGCTCAGTGTCCCCTTCCGCGTCAACTGCACCATGTCCAAACCGGTAATCCCCATACTCACGCAGGTGGCCGGACATGCCATCAAATACGGCGCCTACGCGGTCAATTTCATCGCCTTCAATCCCTTCGGGGACCAGTATGGCCGACGCCAGACCGAAACCGTGGGCCGCTATTCCGAGGTCGCGGAGCAGTTGATCAAGGCCATGGACATCTTGGAGGAGGCGGGAATTGAAACCAACGTCCGTTACCTGCCCCTGTGCATGGTCGGGGAACGGCACCGCAAGAGTTTCTATAATTTCCAGCAACTGACCTACGATACGCATGAGTGGGATTTTCAGAGCTGGGCGTGGACCATGCGCGTTACGCAGATGAGAAAGGAAGGCGGAATCATGCCCGCCTTCTTCATGGGCGGCCCCTACGGGCGTGAACTGCAAAACGGCGACGCCGTTTTCATCCGGGACCATTACGAACGCAAGCCCCTGGTACAGGGCGTAAAATTTGCAGGCCAGCGCGTGCTGACACGCATTGCGCAGCGGTTGCGCGGGCTGGACACGGTCTACCGCGAGGAGGCGCGCATCCGCGCCTGCCGCGATTGCCAGTACAAATACCACTCCGCGTGTGAAAGCTGTGCGGCCCGGGACATTTGCGACGGGTTCCACGGTGACTATGCAGACCTCTTCGGAACCGACGAGGCGCGGCCCATCACCGGCATCCCCCGCATCCGGGACCCGCGGTATTACATCCAGAACCAGCAAAAAACCGTCGAACCGGAAGACGAGTCCTGGGCGCTGTAACGTGGCCGACCTGAACACAAAACAGGCAGGGACGGCCATTCCGACACACGATGTTCCGCCGGAGGAAACCTGTCTCCAGGAGGAACCGTTGCCGCCGGTCCGGGGATTGGTCTTGGCGCACAACCGCCGCGGTTCCGCCTATGCGCTTACGGACATAAAAAAATGGATTCGGCTGGAAAACAACGTTTTTAAAGCGCAAAAAATCGACCTTCTGGCTGAAGAGGAACACTTTGGCAGCGTGGCGGACCTGCTGGACTTTGCACGGGAAGAACATGTGGTTTTGTCTCTGCGAACCGCCGCATCCACCCCGCCGTCCACCCTGAAAACCTGGAAAACCGCCGGCCTGCACGACCTGTTTTTGTGCCCCGCCCAACCGGACACCGCGTCCCTGGCCGCATGGCTTGACGCCGCCGAAAAGGCGGGCGTGCCGGTGCGGGTGCAACTCGCTCCAACGTCGGCAGGAGCATTGCCCGACCCCAAAGACATCGCGGCATGCCTCGCCCGGGCTGTGTCCGTAAATGTGGCGCTTGCCGATCCCTTCACTCCCCTCCCGGACAAGCCGGCCGCTTCAGATGGACGGACAGTGGTTGCGTGGATGAACCAAGTCGTGCGCGCGCTGGACCAGTGCGGCGTTGAGGCCAACCTGATTGGACTGCCCTGGTGCTTTGTGGACGAGGCCAATTACGCCCACCTGCTCAACCGCCGGCAGTTCTTTCTCGACCACCAGCAATACAACAAAGCCGCCTACGACCTTGCCGGGAACATGTTCGGTTGCGGCCCCGGCCGCATGTCCATGGTCCTCGAAAACCTCCTTGCCCGCGGCGCGTCGATGCACCACGTTATTGACCGGATTTTGCTTCCCTGGGTTTTTGGCCATCCGGCCGCCCATGTGCGCGTTTGGATGCTTCACAAGGTAACCCGGCATTTCCGCTTCATGCGAAGGCAGGCGCAGCCGCTCCCGGAAAACGTTGGCGCCTGCGAGGCCGGACTGGAAAAACTCCGGCTGAAAGAGCGCCGCGCCCTGGGGCCCGTCTGCGCGCGGTGCCGCTTCCAGCGCATCTGCGATCACGAAACAGAACCGTTCCGGCAGGCGCTTCCAGGTTTGCATGCCCATGCTTCAGAAGGGGCGGTTCTCGTCTCGCCGCAACATTTCGCCATCGGCCGGCCGCGGTATTTTGACGCGATTGACGAAGCGCGCCGGGGCCTTCCCAAACATCTCGCCGCACTGGCGGAAACAGCCCGCACCATCGCGCTTCGCGACACGCCCACCCGCGAAATCCCCGTGGACTCCTATTCCATCGAGAACCATTTCACGCCCGTGGACGATGCATCCAAGCGCTGGTACTCCTTCTCGCGCGGTGAACTCACCAGCACGGTGCTTGACACAATAGAACCGCCCTTCACCATGGCGCTCACCTTTGGCGGCGGCATCGCCGAACAGATTGGATTCAGCTTCGGACCGCACGCAAAAGTGATGTGTCCGATGATCGACTATTCCCACCGGCTCATCCTCCACGTGGATGAACGGGGATATTATGTGCTCCTGCGCGACGGCGTTCAGGTGCGCCCGACCGAATTCGAAGGGGTGCCCCGCTGTCCCGCGCGGCTTGCCGGCCGCCTTGAACCCCGCATCTGCATGCACAATGTGGACGGATTCCTGCTCACGCAAACGCTGATGCTGTGGCAGGGAACTCCCGCCGCAGCCGGGAAAACCGGGCGGGTGAAGTATTCGGTCATCATCGTCAGCACGCGCTATGCGCGCCGCCTGCAGGCGGTGCTGCTCTCGCTGGCCCACCAGCGCGGCATCGACCCCTCCTGCATGGAGGTCGTTCTGGCCCATGTGCCGGGTATCGACGCGACCGATGACCTGATCGAGACCATGCGGCAGACCCACCCCCACCTGCGCATCGTCAACTCCTGCTTCTCCCCCGATCATGCCCGGTCCAAGGGATTCATGATCAACCAGTCCGTGCGCGTGGCGTCGGGCGGGTGGATCGTTCTCGTCGATTCCGACATCGTCCTGCCGCCCAATCTCTTCAAAAAGATTGAAGAAGTGGAGGCGGGCGCGCATTTCATCGCCCCCGACGGGCGGCGGATGCTCACCCCCGAAACCACCGCCCGCGTGCTGTTGGGCGAGGTCCGCCCCTGGGATGAGTTTGACACTTTGGCGGCGTCCACCGGCGACTACCGCTACCGCGAAGGCGCCGGGGTTCCCTGCGGCTTCTTCCAGGCCGTGCGCCGCGAAGTGATTGAGGCCCTGCCCTACCAGGAACTGGACCACTTCGAGGGGTCAGACTGGATTTTTGGCCGCGATGTAATCGCCCGTTTTGGCAAAGAAACGCGCCTGGAAGGAATGGATGTGCTTCATCTCGACCACGGCGGCCGACAGTGGTACGGCACGGAAAAACACCGTTAAGTCCGGGGCTGCGCTCCCCCATCCCGGCTGTCGTTACTCCGTCCCTTTGACCTCGATACCGTCCCCGCCCGAGCCGACGCGAATCCACCCGGAGAAATACAGGTGTCGGCCCGGCTCGAAATGCAGTCGCCCGCTCTCGGAAGGCCGCAGCGCCTGGATGCCCCGCCCCATGCCCCGAAACAGTCTCAAGAATACGAACCA
>CAZOMH010000052.1:0-12879 GCA_964580415.1 uncultured Nitrospirales bacterium | reverse complement strand
GAGCTTACCCTGAAAGTCCGGAAAGAACAGAGCTCTGTACGCCAGAACTTCGGCATGCGAAGGATCGAGGCGGTCAACGGCGGCCTTTTCCTGAACAATGAGCGTTTGTTCATTCGCGGATACATCCGGGGACGCGAGGCGCACGACCACCCGAACCTGGAAGGTCTGCCGCTCAAGGAGTATTACGCCAGGAACTTCCGCATGGCAAAAGCATACGGATTCAATTTTGTCCGGTTCCATTCGGTCATCCCGCCGGAAGAATGTTTTCAGGCCGCCGACGAACTGGGCATGCTGCTCTATGCGGAGCCGTCCATCGGTTGGATACGCAACTCGGCGCACATGCGGCGGCGGTGCGAGGCGTCGGTGCGCGAGATGATCCTGCGCGACCGCAACCACCCGTCGGTGGTGATTTGGGGCATGCTCAACGAGACCGGCAATGCGGACTACGTGACCGACGGCGGGGCGCAGACGATCAAGGAAGACCTGTGCAAACTGGCCCGTTCGCTTGATCCCACGCGCGTGGTCATTGACGACGCCGCGGGCGTCAATGCAACGCGCGAGCCGTCGCGCTACATGAAGCCGCACAGCGACCAGTTGGTTGAGTTCGACGATTTGCACGTTTACCAGCGCGCGCCGGTGGACCTGGATATCGAGAACTACTACCGCCAGAACGGTGAACCCGACATGCTTGTGACCGTGTCGGAATTCGGTTTCGGCGGTTCCGAGAACCTGCCGGACGTAATCGCCCAGTACGGGGAACATCCCGAATCGTTCAAGGATGGCCGTTTCCTGCAGGGATTGCTGACGGCCATGGGGGCGGGTTTTGCGGAGCGCGGACTGGACCGCATTTTCGGGGACTATTCGGGGTTGGCGAAGGCGATGCAGGAAGTGCAGTGCGACGCCGTGAAGCTTCAGGTGGACGCGCTGCGCGCGAACCCAAAGGTTGGGGGCTATTGCTATACCCAGTTTGCCGACGCGGGCCACGAGTTCTGCGCGGGCATGGTGGACCGGTGGCGCCGGCCCAAACCGGCGCTGGAAGCGCTGGCCGATGCGCAGCGCGCCGTGCGCCCGATCATCCAGATACCGGAAACCAATCTCTTGCCGCGGCAGGAGGTGCCCGTGACGGTGTTGCTGGCGAACGAGGACCGGCTGGAAGGCTTCGGCGAGATATCGCTGCAGCTGACCGGCCCCACCGGGCAGGTGCTTTGGAAGAAAAAACGCGCCGTTCCGAAGATACCCAAACACGGACGGGAATTGTGGGAAGGGTCCATCGCCGCGTCGGGATCATGCGGGCCGCACAAGTTCACCGTCCGGCTGATCAAGGACGGAATGATTGCCGCCTCCGCCGATGCGGACCTTTATGTGGTTGCGCCGCCGGACACCAGAGACATAGACATTCATGTGGTTGACCCGAACGGCGAATGGACCGAACGGTGCCGGCCCTATGCCCGGCCGGGCACGCCGCTGGCACCGCTGCACATTGTGCCGCCACTGGCAAACACGATACGCGCCTACCCTGAAAACGATCTGGGTCAGGTGTTCGCGCAGGTGCGCGGCGGCGCAGTGGCCCTCTATTTCGGTCCGCCGGAGGACTGGAACGATCTGGCGGAACGGTTGGGCGACCAGCTTTCGGCGACGCCGAAAGACTCGGTGGGCTGCTTTCTTCCGGTGGTCCACTACGCGAAGGTGCATCCGGTCTTTGAAGGGCTTCCTTCGCGCTGCCTCATGCGGCAGCCCTATCGGAATGTTGTCCCGGCGCGCAGTTTCCTCGAAACGGGCGAGGAGGACATCTGCGGGTCGCTCGACACCATGCCGGCCGCCGCGGGCAATTACCTGGCCGCGGAGCAGCGCTGGTGGGGCACGGACATCCTGGTGCGCCGTCACGGCGCGGGCCGGGTCGTCTTTACCCACCTGCGCCTTTTGGAGAACCTCGGGCGCGACCCGGTGGCCGACCGTCTGTTTGTGAATTTGCTGACCCACTTCGGACGGCGTTCCGTGCCGCCCGAACTGCTGCTGCCGCCGGACGCCCGCTCCGTGGAATGGATGCGCGCCGAACGCAACCAGAACGTGCGCCGCTGGATGGTCATCGGCGAGTTCCCCAACTGGAACCGCTGTTCGGGACACAACCGCGCCTATCCGCCGGAGCAGGCGGTTGAGTTCGACGCGACCTATCCGGGCTGGTACAAGGCGGTGCGCTGGCAGCGCTGGTTCTCGCGCGCGCAGGACAAACACGTGATCGATTTGCAGGCGGCTTTCTCGCCCGTGTTCGAGTATTATCCCAAGTTTGACCGCTCCGTGGGGTATGCGTATGCGGAGTTCAACGCGGAACGGCGCCAGGAGATCAGGATTCACCTGGGTCTGCAGGACGCGACCAAGGTCTGGTACAACGGCGTGCTGATCTTCGAGACCGAGAACCAGGTGCCCCATGACCAGTTTGAGGAGGAGAGCATCGACGCCGTTACCAAGCAGGGCAAGAATACGGTTCTGGTCAAGTGCTCCAAGATTCCCGGGCCGTTCAAGTTCTCGTTCGACCTCGTGTCAAACACACGCGCGCCGCTTCTGGTAAAATGGTGGAGATAACCGGGGGTTCAACGCCATGAAAACGTTTGCAGCCTTTATGGCCGGGATTGGACTGGTGGTTGGATTTGGACTGTTGTGGTCCATGGGCACGGCGGGCAGGATTGTCGCGGTGATTGCCGTGGTGGGAGCCGCGCTCTACGGCGTCTTCAGGCTGGCCACGTACCGGCCGGACTATTCGCGCGGCGCGGGGACGCTGGACCTAATGCGGGGCACGGGCACACTCAGGCCGCTTGATGATGATTTCACCCCGCCGCCCGCAGGGGGGCCGGACGGAGGCGGCGAGAAGAGGCCGTGATGCGGGGGGCATTCGCCTGCGGCGTAAGGCCGACAGGCGAGGGCGCCTGTCCCACATGGCGGTGACGGGTATGGACTGGTGTTAAGGGAGGAGGCAACGCAATGGCCAAGATGAAAGAGGATCCGCTGTGGATGCAAGTCATGGTGAGGGTAATCCTAAGCATTGTCTTTGCGCTTATTGGATTCTTCACGCCAGTTGTTGTACTGGTCATGAGCCGCCGATCAGCCTTCTTCCCGCTGCACCATGAGAGCGGCCCGGTGCTGTTGATTTTCTGTCTGATCGGCGCAGTACTGGGCGCGGTGGTGGGTCCGCTGCTCTACACGCACCCAAGCATGGAAGGGGCGGGAAAGCTCGACGAGATTCGACGGATGAGCGGACGCGGGAGTTCCGGGCGCGGCGGCGAATAGCCCGGCTTGCCGGGCAACGGTGACATGGTGCCTAACCCTTTTTGAGGGTGAACAGAATTGCCTCGGGCGGACAGCCGAAACGGACCGGTGCGTCCGTCAGGCCCAGGCCGGAGGAGGTGAAGCCGGTCATTTCCCCCAGTTGCCAGCGGCCGAGCGCGCGGCTGCGGGGACAGCGCGCGTTGATCATGAGCGGACCCAGGCCGGGCAGGCGCACTTGTCCGCCGTGGGTGTGGCCGCAAAGATAGAGCCGGACACCCTTTGCGGCGGCCTCTTTGGCGCATTCGGGCGTGTGCGTGAGCAGCACGCGAAACGCGTCGGGCGGGGCTTCCTTCAGCGCGGCGTCCACATCGTCCAAGCGGAAGAAATGCGGGTCATCCACGCCGGCCAGCCACAGCACGGCATCGTCCACCGGCACAGCGACGCCCTCATTGACAAGCATGCGCAACCCCGCCGCCTCAACGCGCTCGGCCATGTCCAGCGTGTCGTGGTTCCCCAGCACGGCATAGGCGCCGTGGACCAGCCGCAGGCCGGCCAGCATGCGCCGCACGGCGGGAACGACGTGGTCGGAGGGGCCATAATGGCCAAAGCGCAGGTCGCCGGTGATGACGCACAGGTCCGCCGAGACACCATCGAGCAGGCGGCACACCCGGTCCTCGTACTCGGGCATGGTCCGCCCGAAATGCAGATCGGACAGGTGCAGCAGACTGAACCCGTCCAGCGCGGGAGGAAGACCGGAGATTATCATGGATTCCCCCCGCAGGCGGACATCCTGTCCGTTTCGGATGCCCTGTGCATAAAGCCCAACGCACTTCAGGAGAGTCTTCAGGAGCAGCATTTGCAGCCATTTTCCCACGGTCACGTGGTCCTGCTCGTTGTGGGCGTTTCGCCCGCGCAGTTCCGCCTCCAACCTTCGCCGCAGATGGGCATGGTTTCCCGGCCGTTCTGAGAGGAGGGGGGGATTCCCGGTCGCAACTTCCTTTGTCACTGCTCCAAGCTCTTGCGCAAACGCATGGTCGGACAGTACGGTTCCGCACGAAATGTCCGTGGTGTTGTCGCTGGTGTGGAAACGCCGCGTTATGCGCGCTCCATCATTGCGGGAATGATGGCACACTGCGGGCCAAAATGGGAAATCGACGGGAAGTCTCGGGAATGGACCGATATCCAAAAAAAAAGGCCGGGAACCCATTTTGCCAGTTTCCAGCCTTGATTATCGCAATGGTGGAGCCGAGGAGGATCGAACTCCTGACCTCTTGAATGCCATTCAAGCGCTCTCCCAACTGAGCTACGACCCCACGACAGTGTTTCCAACGCCCGTTGGGAGGCGAAGGGAAGCATATTATAGCGTTGCGGCGGACCGGATTCAAATTGTTTGCCGCACCCGTGCCGCATAGGCATGGACGGTGGTGAATCGTCCGTCCGGGAAGGTTTCTCGTGGCGGGGACGTCCGGCCGGGTTTTGACCGGAAGGGCTTGCAGGGGGGGGCGTCACTCCGTAAAATAGCGGATATTGCAGAAGGGAATTTATAGATCATGGAACTGCACGCGCTTGGGTTGTCTGAAGTGTACCGGCAGGGAAAGCCCGCCATTTCTTTTGAACTGTTTCCGCCGAAGACGGACGGGGGCATGGAAAGCCTGTTTGAGCACCTGAAGGAACTGGCCCGCTGCAAGCCGGCGTTTATCACCTGCACCTACGGCGCGGGCGGATCGACACGGGAACGGACACTGGAGGTGCTTCGTTCGGTCAGGGCTTCGCACCCGCATATTCCGATTGGATCGCACCTCACCTGTGTGGGATCGACGCGGGACGATTGGCGGGGCTATATCAGGCGGGCCATTGCCGCGGGGGTGGATCGGATTGTGGCATTGCGGGGTGACCCGCCGCAGGGCGAAACAGCGTTTCAGCCGGTCGAGGACGGGCTGAGTCATGCCGAGGAGCTTGTGCGCCTTCTCCGGGCGTCCTATCCCGAGCTGGGTGTTATTGTGGCGGGGTATCCGGAGACACATCCGGCAGCACCGTCGCTTGCGAAGGACTTGGAGTATCTGAAACGGAAGGTGGATGCGGGTGCGGACGCGGTTGTCACACAGCTCTTCTATGACAACGGCGACTATTTCCGGTTTCGGGACCGCTGTGCGGACGCAGGCATCACGGTGCCAATCGTGCCCGGACTGCTCCCGGTGACCAATCTGGCGCAAATCAAACGTATTACGGGAATGTGCGGAGCCCACCTGACCCAGAAGCTTGTGCGCAGGCTGGAGGTGCATGGCGATGACGATGAGGGACAGTTCTCGGTGGGGGTGTACCACGCCGCCCGCCAGGCGGAGGAACTGATCGAGCAGGGTGCGCCGGGCATTCATTTTTACGTGCTGAACAAGTCGCGCGCGGCGGCCTTGATTTGCCGGGCGCTGGCGCTGTTTACGCCGGTGGAGTGAACTTCGCGCGCCGAGGCGCGGGAAGGAGTTTAGATTTGAGATTTCAGGAGTTGGGAGCCAGAATGGGAAAAGCTGAAGCAGGAAGGTAGAAGGCTGAAGGTCGAAGGGGAAGACAGGGAAAGGCAGACAGGAATGTCTGCCCCACATTGGGGTGCCAGGATAGCGCGTAAATGAATTGGGCAGTCTCGTTGCGGTCCGTGAAAGGGACCGCGGGGTCCGTTGCCGGACCCCGCGGTGTTGGGAAGGGGTGGGGGACCTGTATGCGCACCCGTTATGACACGTCAAGCGCCACGTAACGGGAAGATTGTCCGTCCTGAATCAGCAGCAGCGCGGCCTGATCCTTGGGGCCCTTCTGTATGGCATCCTCGAATTCACGGGGATTGTTCACCGCCTGGCGGTTTACCTCTTTGATCAGCATGCCGGGCTTGACGCCGGCGCGGGCGGCCTGCGACCCCGGCGTTACCTGCGACACGACCACGCCCGATTCGCCTTCGTAGCCCATGCGCTTGGCGAGATCGTCGTTCAGACCCTGCACGGTGATGCCCAGCTTGGTGCGGGGTTCCTGTTTGGTGCCGCCGGCCTTGGCCGTCTTGTCGCCGGGCAGCGTGCCCACTTCGACCGTCTTTTCGATGCGCTGGCCGCCGCGGATGATGGCCAGGTTGAGCGACTTGCCCGGGGTTGTGGTGGAAATATGGCTGCGGAACGCGCCTATCTCGCCGACGGGCTGGCCGTCCAGTTCGATGATGACGTCATCGCGCTGCAGTCCGGCTTTCTCGGCCGGCGAGTCCTTGGTCACTTCGGCAATGAGCACACCTCGTCCCTCGGGAAGGTTAAACCACTTCGCAATTTCAGGGGTGACTTCCTGGATATTGACACCGAGGAACCCGCGTGTGATGCTGCCCTTTTCGCGCAACTGATCGGTGATGTATTTGACCATGTTGGCGGGGATCGCAAATCCGACGCCGTTGCTGCCGCCGGTACGGCTCACAATGGCGGTGTTCATGCCGATCACCTCGCCCTGCATGTTGAGCAGGGGCCCGCCCGAGTTGCCCGGGTTGATGGCCGCATCGGTCTGGATGAAGTCGGCATAGTCTACAATGTTCACGTTGCCGCGTCCGCGCGCGCTCACGATGCCGGAGGTCACGGAGTGTTTCAGGCCGAACGGGCTGCCAATGGCGAGCACCCACTCGCCCACGCGCACCTTGTCGGAATCGCTGAACTTGAGGGTCGGCAGGTCTTTGGCGTCCACTTTGATCAGCGCGATCTCCGTTTGCGGATCGGTGCCGACCAGTTTTGCGTCGAAGCTGCGGCCGTCCTCAAGGGTGACTTTCAGATTGTCGGCATCTCCCGCGACATGGTGGTTGGTCACGATATACCCGTCCTCGGAGAGGATGAATCCGGAACCTTCGCCCACCGGCACGGGGGTGGAGTCGGAATCATCCTGCTGTGGCATGCCGCGGTGCCCGCCCACGGGCGGGCCGCCGAAGAAGCGCCGGAAAAGTTCATTGGGGTCCATGGGGGTTCCATCGGACTCTTCCAATACGGCGGGTCCGTTCTTCACGTTCTTTTCCACGCGGATATTTACGACCGCGGGGGATGTGTCGTTGGACACCTGTTCAAAGACATCACTCAATGCCTGCACCACGGCCAGGGATTCAGGTTTGGCGGCGGCAGTGGCCGGTTTGGGCTGAAACCCCATTAGGGCCACAGCGATAACAAAAGCTAAAACTATTCCACCCAACGGTATCCATGCGGTCCGCTTTCTCAACGTGTTCATATGCATATCCTTTCTCTTGCGGCAGGCTTTCGCGTTCACTGCTGCGCCCGTCCGCCGCGCTTGTTCTTTTCACATCCTGCAGCAAGCATAAGCCGTGCCAAAGTGCGCCATGTTGTCCAAGTGGCGCACCCGCAAGGGGTTGTGCAACAAGGCATTTCCGCGGAGTGTCCCGGTTTTCAGGACGTCACGGGGTCTGTTGCCCGTTTTGGGGCAGGACCGGGACGGATTGACCGGCCTGCGGGATACGGTCTAGACTGGGCGGGTTCGGCAACCGGTGCCGAAGAACAATATGAACCGTAAAGGAGGGCTTGTCATGAAAGTGCTGGTGCTGGGCGGATGTGCGGACATGGCGGTGCCGCTGCTGCGGTTGCTGGCGGAGGACGCGGAGGTGGAGGCGGTCGTTTTGGCCGACCTTAATGCGGACAAGGCCGCGCGGACGGCGGCGGGGCTGGGTGCGAAGTTTCAGGGCCAAGGCTGCGACGCGAACGACGGGGAGTCGGTCGTTCGGCTCATGCGCGGCAACGACGTCAGCATCTGCTACGTGGGACCGTTCTACGTGTTTGAAAGCAAAATGGCGCGCTGCGCCATTGAGGCGGGCGTGCCCTATGTGTCCATTGCGGACGACTATGACGCCTATCTGGAGGTGGTTAAGCTGGATGACGCGGCACGGCAGGCCGGGGTCAAGATACTGACGGGTTTCGGGAATTCGCCGGGCATCACGCAGGTGCTGGCCCGAAAGGGGTTCAACGAGGTGCCCGAAGCACGGCGTATCAGTGTGAACTGGTGTGCCGGTTCCAGCGAATCGGTTGGCGTTTCCAACCTGATACATCTCTTCCATATTTTCAACGGAACCACGCTCCAGCGTTTTGACGGCAAAGAGGTGGCGGTGAGAACCGGGACGGGGAAGAAATGGGTGGAGTTTCCCGAGCCTATCGGGCGCACACCGGTGTACTACACGGGCCATGCCGAGTCGGTGTCGCTGCCCCGGAACCTGCCGGGGCTGGAAGAGGTGACCCTGCACGGCGGCACAAAGCCGAATTATATTATCGGGCTGGTGAAACTGCTGAGCGCGCTGGGGCTGCTCTCGACCCACGCGCGGCGCGTGCGTCTTGCGCGGTTCTTTCACCATATCGAGCACTGGTTTGCCACGCCCGGTTTGGACAAGTCGGTGGGCCGGGTGGAAGTGTACGGCTCACGGTCGGGCAGACCGGTCCGCAAAGAGTTTACCTATTCCGGGCATATTGCCGAGATCACCACCATTCCGGCATGGATTGCCGCCAAGTGGCTGGTTCAGGGCCGTTTTGCGGACAAGCCCGGCGGCGTGTATGCGGCCGAACGCCTGTTGGAGAACCCGGATTCGTTCATTGCCGCCCTGCGCGGCATGGGTGTTGAGATTTCCGAATCAGCGCTTGCCGAGGGGTAGACAGCCCCGGAAGGAAACCGGTGCATTATCGCATGCATGGGCCGAGTCCGGTCATGCGCTATTTTGCGTTTGTCAGCCTGACCGCAAGGTCCGCCACGCGCCTGCCGAGGGCTTCGCCCTTCTTGAGATAGTGGTCGGAAACCGGTTCTGCCCGTTCTTGCGGGCCGGCGCCGTCGGACGGGTCTTCTTCCATGGCCGACGCGCCGAAGGGTTGTCCCGGGCCCGGACCGCCCACCACGATCATTTGGCATACCAGCATGGACTGAAGGATGTTCGTTTGCACAAGTTCTTCCCCCGCCGACAGGCTGGTGCCGGTGGCGAAGGCCGCGCCCAGCTTGTCATGCAGCCGCGTGTCCTTGACGGGCCAACTGTTGATGAACTCCTGTACCTTGGGCGCCACGTTCGCCTTGTACACCGGGCTGCCGACGATCACCGCGTCTGCGGCGAGCACGTCCCCCGGTGTCACCGCGGCCACGTCCATTAGCGAAACCGTGACGCCCCCGACCGCGCCCGCGCCCCTGGCCACCGCTTCGGCCATTGCCTTGGTGTGTCCCTTGTCGCTGAAATACACCACCAGCACCCCGGCCTTTTTCGGTTCGGCGTTTTGCGCGGCGGCGAATACCGCCAGCAGGGCAAGCAGGCAGGACAGACAGGCAATGCGCCGCATGGCTAAACCTCCGGAGTGGTGATGTTGCTGCTGATACTTTGGAAACAGACATCCTTGTCCCGTATCCGACGGCTCCGGCTCAGTGTTTGTCCCGCGCCGCATCATAGAAAATGCCGCGGTTGTGTCCTTTGTCCTCCGCCGGGACGGGGTCCTTTGGCTTGTCCGGACCCGCCAGCAACGCATTAATGGCGGACTTGAGCGCGTCTTCGGATTCGGGCACGACACTGGTCGCAGTGGGTTCGTAGCCTCCTTCGGCGAAGGCGGTGCGCAGGCAGATGTAACCCATGCCGCAGTCACCGTATGCCGCCACGGCCACGAAACGCATGGGCGCGGTCATTTGCGCATAAAGCTGGAAGGCAATCATGGCCTCGCCGGGAAGATTGAGCACGCTGGCATTGCCGATGTGCAGGGCGCTGAGCATGACCGGCTGCGCCGCGCGCTGCCGCCAGGCCAGGCTCATGGCGCCGCCGTTGCGCACGCTGTCGGGCCGTTTCACGTCGTTCATCTCCAGAAGGGAGTCCGCCTCGGTGAAGCCCTTGTCCTCGCGCGTCTGGAACAGCAGCGGCACACTGGTCCACCCGATGTCGCCCGCCTTTTCATACTGCGTACAGGCGACGGATGCCTCCATGCCTGCGAGCAGGCGGTCGCAGAGCCCCTGCCTTGACTCGGGCGTGCCGGGGTTGTATTTGCCTGCGGTGATATCGCCCGAACAGCCGGTAAAGTAGGCCTGGAAGACACCCTCCCGTTTTTGAAGGGCTTCGCGGGCCATGCCCACGAAGTCATAGCTGGCGCGCGGATCGCCGTAGAAACTCTGGGGATGGGTGGCGTAGTAGTGCAGCCGCGCAAGGGGTTTGCCGTCCTGCGCGAAGGTAATCGTCTTGACAAACGGGTCGATGAGCCCTTCGGGCGCTTCGACGAGTTTCGGATTCTTGCAGGAACTGAAGCGCGGGTAGGTGATGCCGTCCTCAAGGCGCACGCGCCGGTTGGATGCGACCCTTTCCACCGTGCCCTGGCCCATGCCGATCCCGTTGAACGGGGTGAGGGAGTCCATGGCCTTTGCCGCCGCCGCGCCGAGCCGGTCTGCGGCCCCGGTGATGGTCGATGCCGCGGGGAACGGGGGCGGACTCTGCAACTGTTCCAGAAAACGGTTCGCGCCGGCGTCGGCCATCGGCGCGGTATGCTGATGCACCGTCTGCACCGCCACGCTGTTGATGTCGGTGCCCGCGGCTTCGGCGAGTTTTTGCTGGAACAGGATGTGGGAAGAATTGTTCAGTTCGCAGTAGTCCACCGCGCAAAGCACCCAGCGCCGGCCGTTCTGTTCCAGAATGATTCCCTTGGCCAGCAGCGGTGTCTCCACGGTGGCGAGGCCCTTGTAGCTGGAGTAGATCGGGGTGCCCAACGGCGGCGTCACGTCGCAGGTGAACACGGCAATGCGCTTGACCGAACCGGATTTCCCCCAGGCGGTCCGGGACCCGCCCAATGCGGCGCCGAGTGTCAGTGCCGCACTGCCTGCCAGGAAAGAACGCCGGGAGATATTGCTGTTTCGCATGTGCCATTCCTCATTCTATGGGTTTGCGGCACGCACTGCCGCAGGGTCAACACCGCCCAGCAATGATACAGGTTTCGCCGCGCCCTGCAAAGCGGTTTCGGAAAGGGTGATCCCCGACGACGCGCCGCCCGAGACCTCAAGCAGGGTTTGCGCGCCTTCCCCCGGCAAAATGCCGCGCAGGAGCGCGCGGCGCACATCGTTGCAGCGCAGCACCGCCGCGCCGTCGGCGGAGGGACGGGCGCGCAGTCCTTCCACCGCCAGATCGCGCACGTCGTCGAAGAACAGGACATGTCCCGCCGCGCCCGGTGCCGAGTCGGAGGGCGGTTCGCCCCCGTCGGACCATGTGATGCCTTTGTACACATCCGTGGCAAGCCGCCAGAAACCGGAGGCATGGGAAATGTCCATATTGGACAGCGTGAGCCCCTCCACGTGGCGGCAATAGACTGCATACGCCGGCATGGGTCCAAACATGAGCGCCTCGGGATAGCGGTCTTCGTTCTCCGGCACGGGTGTGTCCGCGGGGTGGCGCGGGTTTCCGCCGATAAAGTCCATGCGGATGTTCGACAGGGTGATGTTTTCCACCGCATGGCCGGGGATGCCGGTAATGCCGCACGCCAGCGAGGCCCGCACCGCCACCACGTTGTCGATGACCACATTGCGCAGCGAACCCGCCTCCGGCGCGGCCTGGTCGCGGCCGCGCCTGCCCAACCGCAGAAAAATCGGCGCGCGCACGTCGCTCATGCTGATGTTCGACACCGCCACGCCGTCGATGTTCGCGCCGTCCACCGACTCCAGTGCGATGCCCGAGATGGCCGGCGACTTGCCCTTCTTTCCGGTGATCACGCAGTTGTTTACCGCGATCCGCTTGAAATCGCCGCCCGATTCGGTGCCCAGTTTGAACCCGTTGCAGCGCGTGGACAGGAAGCAGTTGGTGACGGTAATGTTTTCACAGGCGCGGTGTTCACCGAGGGAAAAACTTGTCTTGGGCACGATGGCATCGTCCACCGCCTCGATGTGGCAGTTCGCAATGCGCACGTTTTGGCAGGAGTCCGGGTCGATGCCGTCGGCAAAGGCATTGAGAATGGTCACCCCGTCGATGTTCACATAGTCTGTGCCCAGAAGGCTTATCGCGTAGTTGGGCGCGTTGAGAATGCGAATGCCCGAGATGTCCACGAACCTGCACCGCTTCAACGCAATCGGCTTGGGACCGCCCCGCTTGCCAAATCCGCTGTCAATCGTGCCCTCGCCGGTGATGGCAGCCCGCTCGACGCCCTCGCCCCAGATCAGGGACTGGTGGAAGTAGGTTGTCTCGACATCTGCATCATTCTTGAAGTCCAGCGTTTCCCGCGGGTCATAGTCCTCCTTGAGGAGGCTGCCCAGGATCGTGGCGCCGTTGTCCAGATGCAGCGTGACATTGCTCTTCAGATGCAGGCTCCCGCACAGGTACCTGCCCGCCGCAAAATGCACTGTGCCGCCGCCGGCCGCCGCGGAGGCGTCAATCGCCCGCTGTACTGCGGCGGTGTCCTTGGCGATACCGTCGCCGACCGCGCCATGGTCGCGCACGGAATACGCGGCGACGGACTGTTCCGCAATGGCGGGCAGTGCGGCAAACACAAGAGCGCAAATCGCATAGAGCCTTATGCAACACATGGCCGGTTTCAGATGCTCCGTGTGCGTTGGGAATACGGGTATTGTGCCCTGCGGCCCCGGCACAGTCAATTTCATCCGGAACGCGCCAAAACGCTCCCGCCG
>CAZOMH010000051.1:0-12884 GCA_964580415.1 uncultured Nitrospirales bacterium | reverse complement strand
CGGCAATCTGCCGTTCACGCTGGACATCACCGACGCGCTGAAGCCAGACGGACCAAACCGGCTGACCGTGCGCGTGCTCAATCCCAAGGCGGAGCCCATCGACGGCATCGTGCTGGGTGAAACACCGCACCGGAACAAAGTTCCGGCGGGCATCGGCGTGGGCGGCTCCTACAACAGCGGCGGCATCACCGAACCGGTGGAATTGTACTGGGTCCCGGATGTGCGTATTGACGATGTCTATGTCCGCCCGGACTGGCAGACGGGCAAGGTGAAGGTACAGGCCACGCTCACCAACACGGGGACCGTCGCTGCGGATGCCCGGGTCGAATTCACCATCACGCCCGCCTTCGCCAATGAGCCCGTGGCCTCCTTGACGCTTCAACATGAGGTTCCCGCGGGAACCGCGCCCGTCGCCTGCGAGATGACGGTGGCCAACCACCGGCTCTGGCAGTTGGATGACCCCTATCTCTACCGCCTCACCACGCGTGTCATCACCGGGGACGCCAAGGACATTGGCGAAAACAGCACACGCTTCGGATTCCGCGAACTGCGCGTGGACAAGGGCTATTTCCACCTCAACGGCAAGCGCATCTTCCTGAAGAGTTCCCACACGGGCAACCACTGCCCCTTCGGCGCGGTCCTGCCGCCCGACTCGGCGCCCGACCTGCTGCGCAAGGACCTGCTCTACATGAAGTCCTGCGGGTTCAACACCATCCGCTTCATCGCCGGCATCGCCCATCCGTACCAGTTGGACATGTGCGACGAGATCGGCCTGATGGCCTACGAGGAAAACCTCTCCTCCTGGCTGCTCGGCGAATCGCCCAAAATGGGTGAACGCTTCGACAGCAACCTGCGTGAAATGCTGCTGCGCGACCGCAACCATCCGAGCGTGGTCATTTTCGGCCTGGTCAACGAGATGGGCAACGGCGCACTGGCGAAGCATGCCCAGGGCAGCCTCGGTCTGCTGCGTTCGCTTGACGATTCGCGGCTTGTGCTCCAACAGAGCGGCCGGTGGGACGGCCAGTACAACGTGGGGTCCGTCTGCAACCCCGGCGGCACCGCGTGGGAGTACATGTGGGGTGTGGAGAATGGCGGCTACCAGGGCACCGCCAAGAACGGTCCCTGGGGCGGTTACTTCGAGGGTGCGGGCGACGCGCATGTATATCCATCCACCCCGCACACCCCGTCGATTGAGGAAGGTATCCGCAATCTGGGCGGGGACACCAAGCCGGTCTTCCTGTCCGAATACGGCATCGGCAGCCTGATGAACGCCGTCCGCGAACTGCGCTTCTACGAGCAGCACAACGCCAACCCCGAATGGGACGACTACAAGTTTTTCAAGCAGACCGAGGAAAAGCTCTGCGCCGACTGGAAGCGGCTCGGCTTTGACGGTGTCTATGCCTATCCCGAGGACATGCTCCGCGCCAGCCAGGAAATGCACTGCCGCCAACGCACGCTCGGGTTCAACCTGATCCGGTCCAACCCGAAAATCTGCGGATTCAACCTCACCGGCCTGCTCGACCACGGCTACACCGGCGAGGGCCTCTGGACCTTCTGGCGCGAGTTCAAGCCGGGCATCATGGACACGCTCCAGGACGGCTGGGCGCCATTGCGCTGGTGTCTGTTCGCCGCGCCAAAGAACGCCTATGCGGGACGTCCGGTCAAACTGGAAGCCGTGCTGGCCAATGAAAGCGCCCTCGCACCGGGCAGTTATCCGGCCTGGTTGCGCGTGCTCGGACCCAACGGCGTCGCGTGGGAAAAGAAGCTCGACGTGGTCATCCCCGCGCCGGTGGAGGGTGAAGACGGCCCGCTCGCCGTGCCCGTGTTCGCCGGGGATGTCATCCTTCCCGGCCCAGCCGGACAATACACCTTCCACGCCACGCTGGAGCGCGGCGGCGCGCCCACCGGCGGAAGACTCGCCTTCTATGTATCCGAAGTGCCGCAAAGCATTGCCGCCACGGTGGCGACCGTGGGTATCGAGCCGCGTGTGCAGGAATGGTTAAAGGCGCATGGAATCGCCACCGCCGAAGACAGCCGTGTCATCCTTGTGGGCGAAGTAAAGCCCGAACAGCGGGACAGCCTGATGCAGCGCATCAACCAGGGAAGCACGGCGGTGTTCCTCAATCCGTTCGCCTTCAAAGAAGGCGACGATGAAACCGCCCTGCTGCCGGTCAAAAACAAGGGACATCTCACCCACTTCTCCGACTGGCTTTACCACAAGGAATGCGTGGCCAAGAAGCACGCCCTGTTCTCGGGTCTGCAGGCTCCCGGCGTCATGGACTGGGACTACTATGGCCCGCTTGTCTCCAGCCTGTTCTTCGAAGGACAGGACACGCCCGACGACACCGCCGCCGCGGCCTTTGCGGTCTGCCATTCCAGCCGCCCCGACGGCTACGCCGCAGGCGTGATGCTGGGTGCCTACAAGGTCGGTGCGGGCCGCATCGTGCTGAACACGTTTAACATTCTTGACAACGTGGACAAGCACCCTGCCGCGGACCGGTTGCTGCTGAATTTGACAGACTATGCGGGCAAGTGACAAGGAATACGGCATGGACAATGATGAACATGGGAATGATGGGAAGAATGAGAGTCATGGGAGTAATGGGAAACCACCCGCCGACGACTCTTCCCCCTCCCATAATTCCCATTCTTCCCATAACTCCCAGCGCATCATCCCTCCCCGAGGCGACTACCACACCCTGCTTTCCTACCAAAAGGCCAACGTCATCTACCAGATAACCTATCGCTTCTGCCAGCGTTTTCTTCCCCATGATCGCCGCACAGCCGACCAGATGGTACAGGCCGCGCGTTCCGGAAAACAGAACATTATCGAAGGCAGCAAAGCCAGCACCACCTCCAAGGAAACTGAGATAAAACTGACCAACGTGGCCCGGGCCAGTTTGGAAGAACTACTCGAGGACCACCTTGACTTCCTGACCACACGAGACCTCCGTATTTGGGAAAAAGACAGCCGAGAGGCGCAGCACGTCAGAAAACTGGCCACCAAGACGCCCCTGAACTTCGAGACCTTCCGCGAGTTCACCGAAACCCGTCCAGCCGAAGTGGTTGCCAACATCGCCATCTGCCTGATTCACCAGGCTAATTTCCTCCTCGACCGTCAACTGAAAAGCCTTGAGCGGTCGTTTCTTAACGACGGCGGCCTGCGCGAACGCATGAGCCGGGAGCGCCGACGAAGACGAGACCAGCAGGAGGACGGCTAGCCATCGCACGCCGCCCCCTCCCATACTTCCCATACTTCCCATAACTCCCATGGAGCCCCACACACCATGCCGCATTCACGCAAAGAATTCTTCGCCGCCTCCGGCGGCCTCATGGCCGCCGGGCTGTGGAGCGCCGAAGGCGCGGCCACAGCACCCTCCAGATACGGATCACCTTCGACACGGCCCTGCAACGAAGATTGTTCCTGAGCGGCGAGGACGGCGCATACAATGCCCAAACCCGCGGCCCCCAGCCGGAAACCGTGGCGGACTATGCGATGGAAGTTCTGGCGGACGGCCAATGGCGGGAAACGGTCCGAAACACGGACAATTTCCTGCGCGCCGTCGCGCATGAATTCGATCCCGTGACGGTCACGGCGTTGCGCCTGCGCGTTCTCAGGACTTGGGGCGACCCGCTCGCCCGCGTCTTTGAGGTGCGCTGCCGCGGGTGACAACGCCGGTGCGCTGGACTCCGCGGAAGGGCAGATGGTACATTCTGTACCGCGCACCACGGATATCCCAGGCATGGCGAAGAAAACAAAACCAGCATCTCCGGCCCCCCCGCCGCCTCTTTCCCCGGACTCGGGACATTTTCTGCACCGTTGGTTCGGTGTCGAGGGACTTGACGATCCGGAAAACGGCGTGGTGCTCCGTTTCGGACTCGGTCTTGCGCTCCTGGCCGTGGTGCTCCGTTTCGTCTTCTGGGCATACACGGGCCGCACCTGGGAAGACTCGCTTATCACGGTGCTCCATTCGGAGAACCTGATGAACGGGCTTGGACTGACACACTACCTTGGCCCGGACGAACCGCCGCTGCACGGGTTCACCAGTCCGCTCAGTGTGCTGGTGCCCCTTGCAGGCGACTTGGTCAAGGTCGGATTTGGCCTCTCGTTCATCCGAATCGTAACCGCCTTCGCCGGCGGATTCACCGTGCTTTATGCCATGGCCGCCTGCATTCACCCCAAAATAAAACTCCCCGCGCCGCTCGCCGTGATGGTCATGGGGTATGTTGCGTTTGAACACCACCAGATAAGCTGGGGCATGGCGGGCATGGAAACGCAAATGGCCACGCTTGTCCTGGTCATGTCGCTGTATTTCGCCGTGGCCGGAAAGGCCGCGCAGCTGGGCGTCAGCCTGGGTTTCTGCATGCTCGCCCGTCCCGACTTCGCATTCTGGACCGCCATTGTGGGCCTGTATGCGCTGCTCTGTTATCCCCGCCGCCTGCCGCTGATCGTGGGCCTCGCACTGGCGGTCTACCTGCCGTGGATTCTGTTCACAACCCTCTACTACGGTTCGCCCGTGCCAAACACCATGGTGGCCAAAGGGCTGGGATACCCCATGTGGACCTCGGCGGCGGAATCAGACGGATCACCGGGATATTTTGCGAGAGAACTTTTCCGGAGGATCACCGGTTCCTACAAGGTGGGGGCCGTATTCCAACCGCTCGGGCCGTCCTTTGCCGGCAACGGAAGCGGTTACCGCGCCATGATCCCCGACCATGGCGCCATAGCCGGTTTCATGACTGTTGCCGCGCTGGCCGGCGCCGCCGACGCCCTGCGAAAACGCCAGTGGTCCTGGTTGCCGGCCATCCTGTTCTCGCTGGTCTACTCGGTATACTACGTCTTCTTCGTCCCGGTCGCGTTTGGCTGGTACTTGTCCCCCTTCGTCGTGCCGCTGCTCCTGTTGTCCGCCCGCGGCATCCTTGCGGCGGGACTGCTGCTCCCCCGGCCGCGCGCCCGAACGGCCGTATGGACACTCGCCTCGGCCTCCTACCTGGCCTGCATGGCCTTCCTGCTTCCCGTGACTTTCCGCTTTGAAAAGAATGTGCAGGATGTTGCCGAAAACGGCGTGCGCAAGCCAATCGGCCTGTTTCTCAACCATGTCATGGACAAGGACGAAACGGTGGCATCCGAATCGCTCGGCTATGTCGGTTATTACTCGCGGCGCATTGTCTACGACTGGCCGGGGCTGTGCAGCCGCAGGGTGGTGGCCTACAACAAGACCCACCCCCCCTCGGAACGGACCATGCTGAAGATGATGGCTTCGCTCCAGCCGACCTTCCTCGTGCTGCGCTACAGCGAGTATTCGGCCCCCGAACTCGGCCCGTGGATCGACGACAACTACCGCATCGCCGCCTCCTTCGAGGCCCCCTACGAGCCCGGCAGCCGGCTCTTCAAAGAGAACATCGATCTGGGGTTTCTTGTGCTTGCCCGCAAGAGCTGGCATCCCGGCGCGACCGAATGCAACGGAGAGCGTATCGGACTCAATCCCGCGCATGCGCGCGCCCTGAACTGTGTCGGTGAACACCTGGTGAACCGCGGCCGTCTGCCGGAGGCAGCCGGCATGTTCAGAAAGTCCGTGGAGGCAAATCCGAAATTTGTCATGTCCACAAACAATCTGGGCATGGCGCTGTGCGACCTTGGCGACGAAACAGGGGGGCTTGCCCTGTTTAAGAAAGTGGTCGAAGAAGACCCCAATTTCGCGCCGGCATACAACAATCTTGGCATGGCCAATTATCGCAGGGGCGATTTTGACAGCGCCATAAAGTACATGCGCGAGGCCGTCCGCTGCGACGGCACTTATGCGGCGCCTTTCATGAATCTCGCCGAGTTGTTCCTCATGCGCGGCGATATCGCGGAGGCCGAACGCAATGCAAACGACGCGCTGAACGCGGAGCCGGGCAACCGGAAAGCAAGGGAACTTGCGGGCAAGATTGCCGCCCGAAAAGGAAAATGATGTCCTCTGAATCCGTAAACATGCCTCCACAAAAAGCTTCCGGACCGGTCATGCCCGAACAGTGCGTCCCGCTCCCTCCGTCAAGCCGCCGGTCCTTCATGGAAGGCGCGGACGCTCCTGAGAATGCGGCCATAGTCCGGTTTGGACTTGCGCTCGCGCTGGCGGCCGTGGTGCTGCGGTTCTTCTTTTGGGCGTACACGGGCCGCACTTGGGAAGACGCGCTCATTACCGTGCTGCATTCGGAGAACCTCGTCAGAGGACTGGGCCTGACCCACTATCTGGGCAGGGGGGAACACCCGCTGCACGGGTTCACCAGCCCTCTGAGCGTGCTGGTCCCCCTGATGGGCGATCTCGTGAAGGTCGGCTTTGGCTTGTCCTTCATAAAGCTTGTCTCCGCGCTGGCCGGCGGCCTTACAGTGCTCTGCGCAATGGCCATCGCCGTTCATCCAAAGATAAAGCTGCCGGCGCCCCTGGCAATCATGGTCATGGGTTATCTCGCGGTTGAGCACCACCAGGTCCTCTGGGGCATGGCCGGCATGGAAACGCAGATGACCACGCTGGTCCTGCTTGCATCCTTCTATTTTGCCGTTGCGGAAAGGACCGTTCCGCTGGGGGTCAGCCTTGGTTTCTGCATGCTCGCCCGTCCGGATTTCGCCTTTTGGACGGTCATCGTGGGCCTGTACGTGCTCGTCTTCCATCCCCGAAAGCTGCCCGCCGTCACGGCCATCGCCCTCGCCGTCTACCTCCCCTGGATTATCTTCACCACACTGTACTACGGTTCGCCGCTGCCCAACACCATTGTGGCCAAGGGACTCGGCTATCCCCGCTGGACCACATGGCCCCAGTTTGACCGCACTCCTTCATCCGTGTTCAGGATGGTTTGGGCGGCCGTTACCGGTTCCTACCGGTACAACGCGGTGTTCCAGCCGCTGGGCCCCTCTTTCGCGGGCCATGGGACCAACTACCGCGCCGTTTTTAACGATCACGGCCTAATCTGCAACATCATGATCGTGATGGCCGCGGCGGGTGCCGCGTCCATCATCCGCCGGCGGCAGTGGGCCTATCTCCCGGTGCTTCTGTTCGTGGCGGTTTACGCCGTCTACTACATCTTCTTCGTCACCTTCATGTTCAGTTGGTACCTCACACCCTTTGTTGCGGCAGCCATCTTCCTGTCGGCGAGGGGACTTCAGGCCGTAAGTTCCGTCATCCGTCCCCCCGGGATGCGCACCGCCGCGCTGGGCCTGTTCGCGACAGTCTACCTTGCGCTCTTCATCTTCTTTCTCCCCAAGACCGTCGGCACGGAACGGCTGATCCAGCAGCAGGTCGAAAACCCGGTGCGCAAACAGGTCGGCCTCTTTCTCAATCACGTCATGGGCCCGGAAGAAACCGTGGGTTCGGAATCGCTCGGCTATGTCGGCTACTACTCCCGGCGCATCGTGTACGACTGGCCCGGCCTGTGCAGCCGCAAGGTGGTCGAATTCAGCCGGACTCATCCCCCTGAACAACGCTCGCTGCTCGAAATGCTAAAATTCTGCCGGCCCGATTTCCTCGTGCTGCGTTATGTCGAGTACCAGAATTCAGGGGCTCTCCACTGGATTGACGACGATTACCGCATCATCCGCTCTTTTGAGGTGCCCTACGAAAAGGACAATCCGCTCTTTCACAGCCCCAACGGAGACACGGGTTTCTTTGTGTTGGCCAAGAAAACGTGGCACCCCGGCGAAACGGAATATGCGGGGGAACCCATCGGCGCCAACCCCGGCCACGCCCGCGCATTAAACAGCCGCGCATTCCGGCTCATAAAACAGGACAAATTCGCGGAGGCGACAGCGCTCCTTGAACAGTCCATGACGCTCTCTCCCGACTATCCCGATGCCCACAACAGCCTGGGGCTGGGCCTGAACTACCAGGGGAACCCCTCCGGCGCGCTGGCCCAGTTCCGCAAAGCCCTTGAGCTGGACCCCGGAAACGCCCTGGCCCACAACAACCTCGGCGCGCTGCTTGCCGGGATGGGCGACTACGATAGTGCGGTGCGCAGCCTGCGCCAGGCCATCCTTTGCGACGCCGAATATGCCGAACCGCAAATCAATCTGGCAAACCTTCTGGCGGGCCATGGTGATCTTGCGGGGGCGCGGAAGTATTTCCAGTCCGTGCTCTGGATACAGCCGACCAACAGCGAAGCGGTCGAAGGATTGCGGAAAGTGCGCGCGGCGGCGAAGAAATGAAAACCGTGCCGCACGGACAACAGCGCGCGGATGCGAACAGCAGGCCGGGAACGGAATTTGCGCCTGCATGCGGTGGATCAGGCGAACTCCTTGGACACGGTGGACGGCGGCGGCAAATCGCCCCGTGGGTTGCGTCGTGACAAGAAATGCGGCCGCCGCCCTTTCGGGTGAAAGGCACGCCTGTCATCCGCTGGACAGCAAGACCGCGCAGGTGCTACATTCGCCTCCCAAGTGAAGGCTGTTCCAACCATGGCAAAGAAAAAGAGAAACGAGGTTCCCGCGGTTCAACCCGGCCCCGCCCCGCTGTCGGAAGGGAGCCGGTTGTTGGGCATCGACGGAACAGAACTCCCTGAAAACGGGACCATTGTCCGGTTCGGACTGGGACTGGCCGCGGCGGCCGTGGTGCTGCGCCTCTTTTTCTGGGCCTACACGGGCCGCGTCTGGGAAGACTCGCTTATCACCGTGCTGCATTCGGAAAACCTGGTAAACGGCCTGGGGCTGACCCACTACCTGGGGAAGGGCGAACCGCCGCTGCATGGATTCACCAGTCCGCTGAGCGTGCTTGTGCCGCTGATGGGCGACATCCTCCACACGGGGTTTGGCCTGTCGTTCATTAAGCTTGTCTCGGCACTGTGCGGTGGCGTCACTGTTCTGTGCGCCATGGCATTGGCCGTTCACCCCGGGATAAAACTGCCCGCGCCCCTGGCTGTGATGGTCATGGGCTATCTTGCCTTCGAACACCACCAGGTGCTGTGGGGCATGGCCGGCATGGAAACGCAGATGGCCACGCTGGTCCTGCTCTTGTCCCTGTACTTTGCCGTTGCTGAAAAGCCGGTGCCGCTGGGAATCAGCCTGGGATTTTGCATGCTTGCCCGCCCGGATTTCGCTTTTTGGACGGTGATAGCCGGCCTGTATATGCTCTTGTTCCGTCCGCGGACACTGCCCGCTGTCGTCGCCATGGCAGTCGCCGTGTATCTGCCGTGGATTCTGTTCACCACCTGGTATTACGGTTCTCCGGTACCGAACACCGTCATGGCCAAGGAGCTTGGCTATCCCCTGTGGACCACGTGGCCGCAATTCACCCGCACGCCGGCTCTGGTGTTCCAACGGGTCTGGTCTTCCGTCACCGGCGCCTACGGGGAAAGTTCCGTTTTCCAACCGCTGGGCCCCTCTTTTGCCGGCCATGGCACCAGCCACCTCGCCGTCTTCAACGACTATGGCATGATCTGCAATTTCATGGTTGCCATGGTGGTGGCGGGAACGGTGTCCATACTCCGCAAACGGCATTGGGCCTACCTTCCAGTAGTCCTCTTTGTGCTGGTGTACGGGGTCTATTACATTTTCTTTGTGGCCATTGTGTTCAGTTGGTATCTGGCCCCGTTTTCCGCGGCCGCCCTGTTTCTGGCAGCACGCGGGATTCAGGCGGCCGTCAGTGTCCTCCGAAAAATGAGGACCCGGAATGCGGTCATGGGCGCGGTGGCGGGACTGTACCTTGCGGTCATGGCGGGGGTCCTGCCCTGGACCATTTCCACCGAAAAGAGCATCCAGCAAGATGTCGAAAACAAAGTGCGCAGACAAATTGGCCTCTTTCTAAACCATGTCATGGACACGGAAGAGACCGTGGGTTCCGAGTCGCTCGGTTATATCGGCTACTATTCCAAGCGCATCGTGTATGACTGGCCCGGCCTGTGCAGCCGAAAGGTGGTCGAATTCAGCAAAACCCATCCCCGCGGGCAGCGTTCGCTGGTGAAAATGCTTGAATTCTGCAAGCCCGACTTCCTGGTGCTGCGCCACCATGAATTCTGCCGGGTAATGGGACAGGCATGGTTTGAGGAAGGCTACCGCACCATTGCCTCCTTTGAAGTCCCCCATGACAGAAACAACCCCCTGTTCAAAAGTCCAAACGTTGACCTCGGCTTTCTGGTCTTTGCCAGAAAGACCTGGCATCCCGGCGTCACCGAGTACAACGGGGAACCCGTCGGAATCAACCCGAAGCACGCCGCGGCCATCAATCTCGAGGGTCTGCATCTGCTGAAACTTGGAAAGGAAGCCGAGGCCGAAGCCTGCTTTGACCGCGCGATGACGGTCAATCCGGATTTTGTGGACCCCCACAACAACCGGGGTCTGATGATGCTGGGACGGCAACAGTACGACGGAGCGCTGGCGGAGTTTAGAAAAGCCGTCGAAATCGATCCCGGCTCCGCCGCGGCCCACAACGGCATCGGCACGGTGCTTGCACTGCGAGAAGATGTTGCAGGGGCGGAAAAGAGCCTTCGGGAAGCGCTGCGTTGTGACCCGAAATGCACTCAGGCGCTGACAAGCCTGGCCGCGCTGAGCTTTAACCGGGGGGATATTGCCGAAGCGAGGCGGTTGTTGGAATCGGCATTGAAAGTGCAGCCTGACAACGCGGAGGCGCGGCAGCGGTTGGAAAGCCTCACAATCCCGCAGGGAAGGTGAACTGCGGCAGGACTGCGCAGTACCGCCGAAAAGGCCGCAAAAAAAACGACACAAGGTAATCGGACATGACTGTGCAGGAAATTCTCAACGAGTGGGAAAGCGGGGCGCCGTTTTCAGAGAAAACGATTCGCGAGGCCGTGCGGCACCAGAAGGAACTGACGCCGCACCTGATCGGAATTCTGGAACAGGCGGCGGGCGGTCCGGAAACCTGCGCAGACCGCGAGAATTGCAATGGCCCTCTGTATGCGCTGTTCTTGCTGGCGCAATTCCGGGAGACGTCGGCCTATCCGGCGGTCGTAAACTTCTGCCGCATCCCGGAAGAACCACTGGACCTTCTGATCGGCGACGTCATCACTAAAGACCTGCGCCGCATACTCGCCTCTGTCTTCGACGGTGACGCCGCGCCCATAAAGGGGCTCATCGAAGACCCGAATGTGTACGGGTACGTGCGGGGCGCCGGCGTGGAAGCCCTGACGGACCTCGTGCTTGAGGGCATAATCCAGCGAGAGGAGGTCATGGCCTATTTCAAGGAATTGCTGAGTACGCGCCTGGAAAGGGAGCCGTTCTCGGAGTTATGGGCAACCGTGGTCTGTCAGGCCGCGGACCTCTATCCCGGGGAGGTGCAGGAGGAAATCCGTGAAGCCTTCAGGGACGAACTGCTGGACGATTCCTGGATTGACGAAATGGAGGTGAAGGCGGTCCTGGACAAAGGCATGGAATGCTGCATGGAAACCACGCGCGAGGCATACAAGGGGCTCATTGAGGACGCGGCCCTCGAACTCAGTTCCTGGCTGGTGCATGACGATGACGGGAATGATGACTACCCATTCTATGATCTGGACGACTTTGAAGAGGAGTTTGAAGATGAGGAACCGGTTTCGGTATTGGACGAACTGAGGGGTTATGAAATGGACCTGCATAACACCCCCACGCCCTACCGTTTCTCCGGCACGGCCGACCCGAATGACCCGTGCCCCTGCGGCAGCGGCAAGAAGTTCAAGAAATGCTGCGGGCGGACGGACATCAACCCGCCCGCGCGGTAACAACAGTCCGCATATAAACGTAAAGAGCGCCCGGAAACAGTCAAGCCGCTTCCGGGCGCTTCTTCTTGCATTCCGCAGTTCCGTAGGGTGGGTGAAGTTTTGCGCGGCAAAACGCAACCCACCATCTTTTCTGCTCCAGCCATGCACGGTGGGTTCCATTGCGCGTGCGCTCCATTTCACCCACCCTGTGTCTCTGCGTCTCAGACGATACCGTGGGCCTTCTCATAGGCCGAAATCTTGTCCTCGTTCAGCAGCGTCAGACCGATTTGATCCCAGCCGTTGAGCAGCCGCTCGCGCAGGAAGGGGTTCAGTTCAAAGGCAATCGCGCCGCCGCAGGGCTTCACAATCTGATTCGCCTCCAGGTCCACAGTCAGCTTGTAACCTTCATTTGCGCGCACTTCGCGGAACAGTCCCTCGACCACTTCTGCCGCCAGCCGGATTGGAAGCATGCCGTTGTTGAAGCAGTTGTTGTAGAAAATGTCCGCATAGGACGTGGCGATGATGCAGCGGATGCCGTAGTCGTTCAACGCCCAGGGGGCGTGCTCGCGCGACGAGCCGCAACCGAAGTTGTCCTTCGACAGCAGGATGCTCGCGCCCGCATAACGGGCCGCATTCATCTCAAAATCCGAGTTCGGCGTCTTGCCGTCGTCCAGGTAGCGCCAGTCATAAAACAGCACGTCGCCGTAGCCGGTGCGCTCAATGCGCTTGAGGAACTGCTTGGGGATGATCTGGTCCGTATCGACGTTCAGCGCCTCCAACGGGGCCACGATGCCGGTCAGCTTCTTGAAGGGTTCCATGATGCTTTCTCCATTCTTCCGGGCCTGCGCCCGGGATGCTGTTGGTTCTCTTTCTCTTTCTCTTTCTCTTTCTCTTGCTCTTGCTCTTTAATCTTGCTCACCTTTTGCATCAGTCCAGTCACGTCCATGATTCCGAAACTGGAGCAGGAGCAAGATTAGGAACAAGAAGGAGAATTATGCGCAGTCGGTATTCTCCGCTAGTCCTTGTAAGCCCACGCGCGAATATCGACAAACTTGCCCGCAATGGCCGCCGCCGCTGCCATGGCCGGACTCACCAGATGGGTGCGCCCGCCCTTGCCCTGGCGTCCCTCGAAATTGCGGTTCGACGTGGCCGCGCAGCGCTCGCCCGGGCTCAGCCGGTCGTCGTTCATGGCGAGGCACATCGAGCAGCCCGGCTCGCGCCACTCA
>CAZOMH010000050.1:0-13192 GCA_964580415.1 uncultured Nitrospirales bacterium | reverse complement strand
CTCGACCCCATGGAGCGGGAGATGATTATCGAGCGGCTGCTCCAGTACGACGGGGAAGTCGATATGGACGCGCTGGACTATCTGCTGTCGTCGGTGTTTGGGACCATGCGCAACGTGGAAGCCCAGAACGCGATGTACAACACGTTCGAGGGTTTCGGTCCCACGCTGCACTGAGCCGGGGTCTCGACCCGGCCGAAAAGAGTCGGCAGGGATGCCGGCGTTCCCAGTGACCCCACGCTGCACGGACGCGAAGCTGGCAGGTTTTTTTTTGTGTTCTCCAGCGAAGTTACACTTCGTGTCGCCGGGGCATAGCCCCGGCGTCCCTACGGAAGCGTTGCTTCCGTAGGAAAGCGGCGGCATGGCCACCGCACTCAAAAAAAAACGCCACTCAAAGAAGTATGCCCCTCAAAAGAGTGCGCCGCTCAAAGAAGTGCGCCGTTTTCGCGGGGATGCTGTTGTTGGTCATAATGCCGCTCCCTGCCGCGGTGTTGGCCTCTGCCAACAACGCCCCGCCCGGATGCTGTTGTCGGTCATGGTGCGGCTCCCTGCCGCCCCGCCACGGCGGAGAATGCCGGTTTGGGTTTGCCCGTGCGGTCAAATAGCAGCGGGTAGTCGGGGCGATCCTTTACGGGCATGTAATTGGTCCAGGACAGTCCGTCATGCACGCCCCAGAAGGTGATCCGGTCGATGGAATCGCGGTGGGCCACGAAAACCTTGAACAGCGCCGCATACTTCCCCGCCTGTTCGGCGAGCAGTTCGGGCGGCGCGCCGCCGGGGTAGCGGTTCTTGAGATCGCCATAGGTATAGAGGCTCATGTCCAGTTCGCTGATGTTGACCCGCAGGCCCATGGCCGCGAAGGTTTCGATGGTCTTGGCCATCTCGTCCACATTGACCGACTTCAGCGTGAAGTGGCCCTGCAGTCCGATACCGTCGATATGGACGCCCCGTTCCTGCAGGTGTTTTATGAGGCGAACGGCCTTGTCCCGTTTCACCGGTTCCTCAAGGCTGTAGTCGTTGTAGTAAAGCTCCGCGCCGGGATCGGCCTCGCGGGCGAGGCGGAAGGCCTGTTCCACATAGTCCTCGCCCAGGGCTCTTAGCCAGGGGGAGTCGCGCAGCCATTCGTCCTTCCCGGTGCCAATCGCCTCGTTGACCACGTCCCATCCGTGAACGCGGCCCCGGTAATGGCCCATGACCGCGCCGATATGACCGCGCAGCCGCAGGAGCACGGTTTCCCGCGTGGCGGGCTTGCCGTCGTTGTCCTGAAAGACCCAATCCGGAGTCTGCTGGTGCCAGACCAGCGTGTGGCCGGTGACCGACATGCGGTGCTGTTCCGCGAAGTCCACCAGCGCATCGGCCGGACCGAAGTTGTAGGCCCCCTCCTTGGGATGGATGGAGGCCCACTTCATGGCGTTTTCCGGGGTAAATGCGTTGAACTGCGTTCCGGCCAGCGCGAGCGCGGCGGCATCACCGCCGTCAAGCAGGCTGTGGCTGAAGGCGACCCCCACCCGGAAATCGGGCGCGTAGACGTCGCACAAACGCGGCAGTGCGTCTTGTGCGGGTTGCGCGGCGCACCAGACGGTTATGAGGACCATCATTGCCAGCCACGGTCCTGTGAAGCAGGGCGTTTGGGACGCAGCGTGGCTGTTGGAAAACGCCCACGGGAAACGCACGTTCTTGGCCGCGGCATGGACACCCGTTTTCACGGGCATGACGGGGCCGGGCGGGGCTTTGCGAAAAGTGTGGCGGTTCCGTAGGTTCATTCGACGCTCCCCGCAGGCCGGCGGCCCGTTCCCAGTCGGTGCAGAAGACCTCTGCATGATATTCCGTTTGTCCCGTTGCCCATGGTTCCATCCTTTCCACCAGGCACACACACGGGGACATTATGCGGCAAAAGCGACGAGTCCTACGAGTTGCGGGGAAGGAGAGGAAACGGGGCGCGCCGCCCGGCTTCGCGCGAGAACATAAGAACCCACCCTTCCCCCTCCCCTTTTGTCATCGTGAACGAGACACGGCGAAGTGAAGGACCTTTCCCCCCCGTTCCCAAGTCGTGCCTGGAATGTTCCTGTCGGTGAAATGGGCTCCTGTGCGGCCTTGCCTACGTCGTTCCCAGCCACCTGGCCAGCATGTCGGGATGAAGTCCCCATCCGAGCAGTCCGGCAAGTCCCATCACGACGCCGAACACTGTCGGAACCATGGAGAGCCAGTACAGCCAGAGGGTTTGCGTCAATGATGTGACCGCCAGCATGGAGATCGCTATCGCGAGCCCGGCGTCCATGAGATCGAACTGGTCGTCGCGGAAATTGTAATCGTCGTAGGCCTTTTGGGAGTCTTCCGCCTGTTTCTTCAGCGCGTCCATCTTCTCCTGCTGTTTGGCGGCAGACTCGTCGCATTTGCGGACCAGCGCGTCGATGCCGTCGCGGTCCGCGCCGGGTTTTGCCAGTTCCTGGGCGCGCATGACATCGGCCGCGGAGGATATGATTTCCTGGCGGATGTTGCGCGCCTGGTACCAGTCCCAATAGTCAATCTTGTCCGCCTGGACCTGCTGCATGGCCTGCACGATATTGTCGTCCTTGACCTTGCAGATGCCCATGAACGTCGCCAGCAGCGCGACGGTCACGGCAACCATGTTGTTCAGCCGCCGGCGGTTCTTTTCATCCGTCTTCGGCGTGTCTTCCGAATCTTCATCCTTCACGCTGTCAAGGGGATCAATGTCCATGGCTCGTTTTCTCCAACGGTGTTTCGGTTTTTGACAAGTTCGTGCGGCCCGGAGAAACTGGTCTTTCCGGACGGCGGTCCCGTCACCGGCGTGTGGCGGGGAAGGGACTTAAGTTTGGGCGTCATGCAGCATTCTCAAAATATCCCCCATAAGGCTGTTTGCCGCCCGGTACGTTTCGGGCGCCGCCGCGAGTATTTCCGTCTCGGTTTGCACCGCGCCCGCCAGTTTCAGTTCGTCGCGGCAATTATCGACAATCGTCCGGGCCGATGCCGGCGTGGTTTCCAGGTGAAACTGCAGCCCGACGACACAGGGGCCGAATTGAAATGCCTGGTTCTCGCAGGCGGCGCTGCGCGCGAGATGCACGGCGCCGTCCGGAAGGTCAAAGGTCTCCCCGTGCCAGTGAAAGGCGTCCATCGACGGGGGAAACCGGAAAGTTCCCGGACGGGTTTGCGGCACGGCCTCCACGGGGAACCAGCCAATTTCCCGGGTGTGGTTCCGGTAAACCCCCGCACCCAGAACGTCCGCGATGAGTTGCGCGCCCAGACAGACGCCCAGGACGGATTTCCCCGCCTGAATCGCGGCGCGGACGAAGCGTTTCTCCCGGACCAGCCAGGGAAACGCCTCCTCGTCATGAATACTCATGGGCCCGCCCATCACCACCAGGAGGTCGATGTCATGCGGTTCGGGCAGGATCGCCTGTTCAAAGAAGCGGGAACCTTCCACCGAACAGCCGGCGGATTGAAGCCACGGTTCAATGCATCCCAAGCCTTCAAAGGGAACATGCTGAAGATAGTGGGCACGCATAACTTCTCCTGTGCCGGGCCGCATATTGGCCCCGGTTCTTTCGCCGCCACGGCACCGTTTTGGCCGCGGACACCGGAAACCATCTCCGGCCCCGCCGTCTTCATTCTTGACCGTGCCCCCCCATTCATGCAACCCTTTCGGGACCGACCCGGGCAAGAAAACAACGGTACAGGACTCTGGAAATGAAGAAATGGCTGTTTCGCATAGTCAAGGGTGTCGCCATACTGGTCGTATTGGCCCTGCTTGGAACCGTGTACGTGCGCGTTCAGGGGGTGCAGTACACGCTGGCATTGGCGCGCAACTCGTGGGGCAAGGCGCGGTTTGACTCGTCGGCCATCACGCCGGAAAAGAACTGCGCCGGGGCCACCCCCTGCACCAGCGGCCCGATTCGGGTGCTGACCTACAACGTGCTCTGCCGCATTTGCACGGAAGGCAACGCGGAACATTACAAACTGGGCTACGAGCGGTGGTATGACCGGCTTCCCCACATCATGGCCGTGATCAAGGAATACAAGCCCGATCTCCTGGGCCTGCAGGAAGTGGGCGGATGGCAGGACATCAACGAATTGAATCCCGATCCGGAGGTGTATGCGCCGCTGGCGCACGAGTTCGGCCCCTGGGTCTACGGCGACGCGGTGCTGTTTTACCGGAAAGACCGCTTTGACGCGCTAAATTCGGGACAGTTCTGGTACGGTCCCACGCCGGACATCCCCTTCGCGTTCGAATGGAGAAGACTCGCCGTGCCCCGTTATCTGAACTGGGTGCATCTGCGCCAAAAGGACAACGGATTCGAGTTCCTCTATATGAACACCCATTTCGACAATGCCGGCATCAACAAAGACCCCACGGCGCTGCTGGTCAACAAGGCCTTCGGTCCCCATGCAAAACGCCTGCCCATCATTTTCACCGGTGATTTCAACACCAACCGCACCGAAAATCCCCGGTACCACAACATCATGTACGGCGACGGAACGGAGCAGGTGTTCTCGGACGCGATGGACATGGCCGCCAACCCCGAACAACTGCCGCCGCTTGGAAACTTCGACAACCGGGACGACCGTCCCGCAAGCCTGGACAGCGTCATCGACCACATCTTTCTGGCCGGCCCCGGCAAAAATGTGGTGGAGCGCTGGGTGATCGATTCCCGCCGCTACGGCGAAAACCAGGACAAATCCCAGGCGGATCACCCTGCGGTGTTTGCCGTCGTAAATCTCGCCGCGCGCTAGATCACACCGCGGCGCGCGGCCGGGCGGAGCGCCCCACGCTTCCCGGTGCGGCGTCCGCATTACTGTTCCACGCGGTACAGGTCGGTCTTCGTGCGAAGGATCAACGCCTTGCCGGTGACGGCGGGCGAGGCCATGAAACCGTTGTCGAGTTTGCTGGTTGCGAGCACTTCAAAAGTGCGGCCGGGCTTGAGCACCGTTGTCTTGCCCTGGTTGTTGCAGCAGTAGATGCGTCCGTCGGCATAGACGGGGGATGCCATGTAGTTCCCGCCGATGCGCTCGCTGTATGCTTTTTCGCCCGTGGCCGCGTCAAGACAGGTGGCAAGTCCGTCGCCGCTGACCATGTAGAACAGGCCGTCCACCAGCAACGGGGAGGACTCGTTGGGGACCATCTTGCCTTCGGCCTTCCAGACCACACTGGAGTCGGTCACATCGCCCGTGCCGTCGGGCCGCACGGCCCACAGGGCCGCATCGCCCCGGCCGGTCATCAAATAGACGATGCCGTTGCCGAATACGGGCCGCACCGCGGGCGAGTATGCGGTGTGGTGCGCTTTCCAGAGTTCCCGGCCGGTCAGCGCGTCGTAACTGTAGGCCGTGTAGGAACCGGGGCTGATGAGTTGCGCCTTCCCGGCCGCCTCGATGACCAGCGGCGTGGTGAAGGCCTTGCGGAAATCGCCCTGGCGTTTTTTCTGCCCCGTGTCGTCCAGGTCCAGCCACGCGGTGGTGCGGTCCGTCTTCCATACCGTCTTGCCGGTCGTCTTGTCCAGTGCGGCCACGTACTCGACGTCCACACCGTCCATCGTGAGATAGAGCATATCCTTCCAGATGTACAGCGACGAGCCCGGCCCGCGGTAGTGGCGGCAGGGCAGGTCGGTGCGCTGCCAGATCACCTTGAATGTGGCCGTGTCCAGGCAGGCCGTGCCGTAGCTGCCGAAATGCACCCAGACCCGGCCCGGCTCGATCACCGGCGACGGCGATGCGTAGCAGTTCACGTCCTGGCCCAGCGGTTCGGGCGCGTCGCAGTGGAAAAGCTTCTGGTCGCAGAGGATTTTCCCGGTTTCTGCGTCCACGCACACCGCGAAGAAATCATTGCCCTCCGGCGTGGCCGTGGTCATCCAGATTTGGCCGTTCAGCACCACGGGCGTCGACCAGCCCTTGTCGTGGATGGCGGTTTTCCACTTCACATTTTCAGTCTCGCTCCACTGGAGCGGCAGCCCCCTCGGCGCCTCACCCGGCTGGGTCGCCATGCCGTTGCCCAGGGGCCCGCGGAATTCGGGCCAGTCGGCCGGTCCCGCCAAGGCCGCAACGGCAGTTCCCAGGAAGAATGCCAACAGCACGACACACGACCACCGGACGGAAATGCGTTTTGACCTGAATGCCATGTCACTTTCCCTGGTTATGGAGTCTTGATGTCCGGCCTTGCCCCGGACGCACCGGGATTGTAGCCGAAACAGCCGACTGCTGGAAAGCCGGCCGCCGCATCCGGAATCCGCACGTGAGAATTGTCCGTGATGGGATGGCGCATGCGGATACGTTTCGTGGCTGCGGCGGAGACGCCGCAGCCACAAAGCGCGTGCTTATTGGGTTTCCCTGCAGCCAGCCAAAAATAGAGTGCGGATTGGGGCGCATCCGGATTCTTCTTTGCCGCCAGGAACGCGGCAGGATGCCGCGTCTGCATTGGAGGCGGCTTCCGGCCGCCTTTTTCCGCCGTTTCGGCTGTCCTGTTCCCCGAGTTTGACCTTGGGGGGGCATACCTGACACCATGGATGGTTCGACCCGGTCCAGTCTTGTTGCGGCATGGAACGGTCCGGCCGTCCAGCCGCATTTGCAAGAGGGCGTGTTTAAGAGGCAAGTGTTTGGTCCCGTTTCCCGGCAGGCCGTGAAGGCCCGCCCCGGACACAACGCGAGGAGCAACACCATGGGCGATTTTCTGGTCAAGCTGGGCGCCAATCGGACGGCGCGCAGAGTGGTGCAGATACTGCATCTTCCCATTCCGCTTCCGCAGTTACTGGAGAGGACAAGCGCGCCGTGGGAGGAACAGCCGCTGAAGGGCCGCGCCGTCTGGACCGCCGCCGCGCCGGACGGCGCGCTGGCCGGGGCCATCAAAGACACCATCGCGGGTGCGGGTGCGGCGCTCTGGCCGCGCGGGGACGGGCCGACGCCGCCGGAAGGCGTGCGGCCCCATGCGCTCATTTACGACGCCACAGGCCTCGAAACGCCGGAAGCGCTCAGGGACCTCTACGACTTTTTCCATGCCAACGTGCGTTCCCTGGCAAATTGCGGCCGCGCTGTTGTGGCGGCGCGGACGCCGGAAGAGACCGACGACCCCGTCGTCCGCGCGGCGCGCCGCGCGGTGCAGGGCTTTGTGCGCAGCCTGGGCAAGGAGATTGGCCGCCGCGGGGCCACGGCGCAGACGCTCTATGTGGACGCGGGCGCGGAGGACCGGGTCGAGCCGGTGCTGCGTTTCCTGCTGTCCAAGCGCTCCGCCTACATTGCCGAGCAGCCGATTCATGTGTCCGCAAAGCTTGCCGCAGCGGCGGCGCCCTGCCGCGTCCTGCCGCTGAAAGGCAAAGTGGCGCTGGTCACCGGCGCGGCGCGGGGTATCGGCGAGGCCACGGCCCGCGCGCTGGCGCGCGAGGGCGCGGCGGTCATCATCATGGACCGTCCCGCGGAACTGGAGGCGGCGAAAAGGGTGGCCGACGCCGTCGGCGGCACGGCGCTGGCGGCGGACATCACCGACGCGAAGGCGGCGGAAACGGTGCTGGAGCATGTGAAACAGCACCATCCCGGCCTGGATATCGTCGTACACAACGCGGGCATCACGCGCGACAAAACGATTGCCAACATGTCCGCCGACAAGTGGGACATGGTCCTTGCGGTGAACCTGATCGCGCTGATCCGCGCCAACGAGGAACTGCTGGGTTCCCTCCGCGACGGCGGCCGCATCATCGCGCTGTCCTCCGTGGGCGGCATTGCGGGCAACCCGGGCCAGACCAACTACGCCGCCACCAAGGCGGGCGTGATTGGCTACGTGCAGGCGCTCGCGCCGCGCGTGGCCGGCCGCGGCATCACAGTGAACGCCGTGGCGCCGGGCTTTATCGAAACGCAAATGACGGCGGCCATGCCCGTGGCCACGCGCGAAGTGGCGCGCAGGCTGTGCTGCCTGTCCCAGGGCGGTCTGCCCGAAGACATCGCCGAAACCATCACCTTCCTCGCCAGTCCGGACACGACCGGGCTCACCGGCGAGGTGGTGCGCATCTGCGGCGGCAATTTCGTGGGCGCGTGAATGGAAGAATTCAGGAGCAAGAATAAGATATCTCAAATCTCGAATGTGAGATTTGAGAAGACGGCAGACAGGAATGTCTGCCACACACCGGCGTATCAACTTATGGCCAGGATGGGACAGAGACGCGTTGCTTCATGCCGTGGATTTGTCCGTGTTGGGCCCCCCTTGCGGGGGGTGTATGCTTTCGCATGCACCCGGAACCCACACCCTCCGGCCCTTCGGGCCTTCCCCCCTCGCAGGGGGGGACCCAAGACTTTTGTCCTCCCCGTCCTTGAGGGGGGCTTGTCCCGCCGAAGCCATAAGGCGAAGGCGGATGCCGCGAAGCAGCGGGGGGGTGTATTCCCCCGCGCAGGCACATGTCCATAAAACCAAAAACCGCACCAAGGACCTCCCCCAATGCCCCCAAGCAAAAAAACGCCCGCAAAATGCCGCGCCGTTATCATTGACGGCGTGCGCACGCCATTCCTCCGCGCTTTCGGCGCCTTCACCCGCATGGACACCATCGCGCTGGGCGCGGCCGCGGTCCGCGCGCTGCTCGACAAGACGGGCATAAAGCCGGAGGAGATCGACAGCCTCGTCTGGGGCGGCGCGATCCTGCCCGGATCGACGCCCAATGTGGGCCGTGAAATTGTGCTCGACGCCGGCCTTCCGCGCACGCTGGAAGCGTCCACCGTCAGCCGCGCCTGCACCTCCGGTTTCCTCGCGATGACCCAGGCCGTCGCGGCAATAGAACGGGGCGACGCGGAAGTCATGATCGCGGGCGGCGGGGACTCGACCAGCAACGCCGAAGTGACCATGCCGCCCAGTTTCGTCCACAAGATGGCGCCCGTGGCCATGAGCGCCAAGTCGGGCGTGATGGATTACCTGGGCCTGCTCGGCAAGATTAGCATCCGCAAGGACCTGATCCCCCGGCGGCCGAGCATCCGGGAGCGGACCACCGGCGAACTCATGGGCGAGTCGGCCGAGCGCATGGCCAAGATTTGGGGCATTCCGCGCGAGGAGCAGGACGCTTTCGCGGCGCAAAGCCACGCCCGCGCCTGCGCGGCCATCAAGTCGGGCCGGTTCGCCGGCGAGGTCATCGCGGTGCGGACGCCCGACGGCGCCGCCATCGCCGCCGACAACATCCCCCGGGAAGACGCCACCCTTGAAAAACTGGCCCGGCTCAAGGCCGCCTTCGCCAAGGACGGCACGCTGACGGCCGGCAATTCGAGCGCGCTCACCGACGGCGCGGGCGCGGTGCTGATTATGAGCGAGGAAAAGGCCCGCGCGCTCGGCCTGCAGCCGCTCGTCGCCTTCCGAAGCTGGTCCTACGACGCGGTGGATCCGGCGGACCAACTGCTTATCGGCCCGGCCATCTCCATGCCGCGCGCGCTCGACCGCGCGGGCATGACGCTGAAGGATGTGGACCTGATTGACATCCACGAAGCCTTTGCCGCGCAGGTGCTCTGCGTGCTGCGCGCCATGGCAAGCGACACGTTTGCCAAAGAGCGCGGCGGACGCGACAAGGCCGCGGGCGAGGTTAATTTCGCCGACATCAACGTCCACGGTGGGTCCGTGGCGCTGGGCCACCCCTTCGGCGGCACCGGTGTGAGAATGCTCATCACCGCCGCAAACGAACTGAGGAAGACCGGCAAGAGCACGGCCCTGCTGGGCATCTGCGCCGCCGGCGGCCAGTCCCTCGGCGCGGTAATCGAGGTGGTGTAGGACGACTCAACGAGTCGCCTCA
This sequence comes from uncultured Nitrospirales bacterium, assembly GCA_964580415.1. Lineage (GTDB taxonomy): Bacteria > Hydrogenedentota > Hydrogenedentia > Hydrogenedentales > CAITNO01 > CAITNO01. The sequence goes on along the minus strand of CAZOMH010000050.1, from coordinate 3,437 downwards.
TTGGTCCCTGTGCAATTTCCGCAAGAGCCACCTGGACGCGGTGCTGTCGGCGCCCGGGCGCAATGGTCTTCTTTCGGGGGAAAACATGGGCGTGGACGGGACTTATGGGACTTATGGGACTTATGGGACTTATGGGACTTATGGGACTTATGGGACGGATGGGACTTATGGGACGGATGGGATAGGCCTGATGCCAACGCGCCGCCCGCAATGCCGCCCTCCCGTCATACCGCGGCAGGCGGGCATGCCTGCTTGCCGCCGCGCGCTGTTCTTGCTACACTGAATCCGGTTCGGGGAGGCCAAATTCCCCAAGGGCAGGAAGACATGCATTCGACGGCAACGCTTCAGCACCACGACACAGAGCCGCCCATCGAGACGGGCACAAGTTGGGGGTACAAGATTGCCGGGCTGTTGACTCTACCGATTGCCGTGAATGCGATCACATCTCCCGCATGGTTGTTCTACATTCTCCATTTTGGAACACGCCCCAACTCATTGATCGCCTCGGGCTGTTTTGTGGTTTTGGTCGGCCCGTTCTTTGTCGCATTTGGTGTCTGGTTCCTCGTTACCGCCTTGAAATGCCTTCTTCTGCGCGTCCGCGTGGACTCCGATGCCCTTTACATACGCGTTTTGGGGTGGCGCCAATATCCGTTGAACTGCGTTTCTGCGCGCAATTTCGTGACCGGGACAAATGAATACATGTTTGTGCCCGGTAATTTTGGCGGAGAAGATACCGGCTATCCCTCGGATACGCGGGTTGCTTGGCGGGGCGCGTTCTCCCCTTATTCAATTGTCTTTAGCATGCTCCCGCGACAGGCGCGGGAAAAAATTCTGCGCCGACTCCATGCACGCCTTCCCAGACCGTCTGTGGCAACCCTGCCCGATTCGGTAAGTTTTCGCTTGAAGGGCCCCCTCTTTGACAAGCGGATAACAATGGATGGCAAGGGCCTGACGGTGGCCTGCCTGGCTTGGGAACGGCGCCATGCGTGGGACAGCGTTACGGAATTGGTCCTTGGGCGCTCCAGTTCCAAAGACCCGGGTTTCCGCAGCTTTCGCCTTGCCTTCGACAATGGCAAGTCGCTTTTTGCTTTTCAGTTCAAACGAAGTGGCTGGGGAAAGCCTGAACCCGACAAGGCCGTGATCTTGGAGTATCTTTGCCGTCATGTCACCGGGGACCGCAGAACAGAGGTCACGCCTGAAATCCCTTTGGATTCCAAGGCGCTTGAATGGGTCCTGAAGAACCTGCGGCAAGAGGCCCGCGTTTATCGGCGCATCTCTGTGGAATCTTTTTTCATGGGCACAGCATTCTTCGGTGCTCTCGTTCTCCCGCTGTATTACTTTTCCGACAATCTTGGCAGGGGGTGGATGCTCAGCGCGCCTTTTGTCGGTACGGCCATGTTTGGATTCTTGGTGATAACGTCTCTCTCAGTGATGTTCTTGGCTTTATCCATGCACAAGCTTCGTCACGAGATCCCCGAGATGGAACGATTGCTTCGCGAGGCACGGGCCCGTGAGCAGATGGAAGGAAAGAAGGACCGCGTTTCCCGTTGACGACCGCGTGCCCGTCTCTTGTCAGGACACTCGCGGGCGCGGGTACAGCCGCAAGGGGACTGGCACCCATTTCAACCCAATGCCCCGGCATGTCAACACCAGCCCAGACCGGAAATGGGTGCCTGTACCCGTGCCAAGACGATCTTCGGCCTATCTCATGTCAGGACCTTCGCGAGGAAAGTAGGGTGCTTGCAGTGCCGCAAGGCGGCGCGGAACGCACCGTCTCGTGAATCCCAAAACCCGGTTCCGCTTCGCGGAACTCCACCCACCACAAAATCACCCCGTGAACGCAGGCCCCGTCAGCGCCTTCCAGTTTTCCTTGTACAGGAAGAAGGCGATCCCGTCGGCCTTGGCGTTGCGGACACAGTCCGCCGTCTCGCCCATCTGCGGGTCGTCAATGTACACAATGGGTGCGAGTTCCTTGCCGGGCACCAGCGCGCGGGCCATGGCGGTCTCGTGTCCCACGGCCTGCGGCGGCACGGCCGCCTGGATGTGCTTTATCTTCCGCGCCGTGACGCATTGCGTCATGCCGACCAGACCCAGGAAGAGGCTCATGGCCGCCTCCTCTTCCGGCGCGCCGGACAGGCCCAATTCCTCGGGGATGATGGTCAGTTCCCAGTTCAGGCAGGCGATGCCGGGCCGGTCGGGATAATTGCGGTAAGTCATCGGGCAGAACACATCGACGAATTCGGCCAGGTCCGCATAGGACTGGCCCACGAGCGGTGCAAAGGACGGTGTAAAGATGTACACGCCCATGCGCTTGCCCGCGCCGTGCAGGACATTCGATATGTCGCGGAAATGTTCGGTGGTGCAAACCCGCCGAAAGCGCAGCCAGTCGAGCACGCCCGGGTGGGCGGTCAGCCACTCGACCACGCCGACGGGCGACTGCAGCCAGGGCCATGCGCCCATGCCGCTCTTGAATCCGGTGATGACCGCGTGCAGCGCCGTCACGTCGCTCTTGATGCGGGCAAAGTCGAAGCCCAGCGCGGCGGCCTTTTTTTCGCTGTGCGGTGAGAAGTCGGTGAGAAACGCCATCAACCCCGACGCGGGCGACGCGAAGCGGCACCCGTCAATGAGCACGCCGGTGACGCCGGGGGTGGCGGCCATCTGCTCGTAGGACTTCAGGTTGCGCCCGCGAATGACGGGGCTGTTGGGCGAACCCGAGCCGAACCACACGCGCGGCGTGCCGGTGATGTCGAGGGCAAGATTGTCCTTGTCGTCCTCGCCGGTACCGAAGGCGCCGCCGCACTGCCATGATTCCATGCCGGCCGCGGTGACGGCCTCAATGGTCCTGGCGTCGCCGCCCACCACGACGTGGTATCCCAGTTCCTTCATCGCCGGGGCCGTCTCGGCGGGCTTGTCGCCGCAGCCGTATATCCAGTAGCGGTAGGCGCCGCCGGGCGTGTTCATGTAGGCGACCGGGGTGGCGTCGGCCGCGGAGGCATTCAGGGCGCCCGCCGCCATGCCGCCGGTCAGGGCGGCCAGTTCGAGAAAGGCGCGTCGATCCAATGTTTGGCTCATGCCGGTCGGTTCCTTTGGTTGTGCTGTTCCCGCGCGGGAGCGGGTGTTCACGAAGCAACGGTTGGGTGGTTTGGCCCCAATACCCGGGCAAACATACATACCTGAAACACTTTAGCCAACTGGCGCGAAGGGTCTTCTTCTTGCTCCTGCTCTAAATCTTAATCTTGCTCCTGTAACTGCTCCAGTCTTGCACCATAGAAATAACGAGATCAACAAAAACCTTTACGGAAGGAGCCTTGTGTAACTCTCACAGTTCTCACCAACTTCGAGCGAGAGCAAGATTAAGAGCAGGAGCAGGAGCAAGAGCAAGAGCAAGAGCAGGAGCAGGAGCAGGAGCAGGAGCAGGAGCAGGAGCAAGAGCAAGA